>JALZBM010000131.1 GCA_030947385.1 Vulcanimicrobiota bacterium | reverse complement strand
GGGGATCGCCCGCCGCGCGCGGATTTCTCCCACCACGCGCCCGGCGCGGTTGCGCAATTCGGGACGAGCGAACCGTTCTAACGCAACGAGTGCGGACGGATCGAGTACGCCTAAACCATCGAGCGCCGCCATGGTGGCCGGCGCCACCGCGCGCTTGGTTCCGTCGATAACCTTGAGCGCGAGACCCACGCCTGCGGTGAGGGCGGACACGCATTCAACGCCTTCGGCACCCGCCTTGCAAGCGATTTCCCCGGCGCCCGCATGCATCAGCGCTGCATCAAATTCACCGGTGCCCGAAACGTAAAGGGGCGCGGCAATCATCGCATCGCGAACCATTCGCAGGGCGCTCGCATCGCTGGGATCGACCTCGTGCAACGTAGCGAAGCGCATAAATGCAAGCGCCGCGCGGCGTAGCGGCGTCGCGAAAACCGGGATACCGCATCCGTCGATGCCCAGCGGCCACGTGCGCGCGTCGTCTCCTGTCAGCCGCGCGCAGAAGTGCAGAATCGCTTGTTGCGCGGGATTTTCAATATCCATGTAGGTGGCGATGTCGGAGCCGAGCAGCAAGCAGAGCGCAAGAATGCCCGCATGTTTGCCCGAGCAGTTGTTATGCACGGCCGTAAACGGTTCGCCACAGCGTTCGAGCGCGAGCGCAGCCGCGATGTTATAGGGGGCGTGTGCGCCGCATTGCAACGCGCTTTCGGGTAACCCGATTTTCTCCAGAATCGAGCGGACGGCCGCAATATGATACGGCTCGCCGCTGTGCGACCCGGCCATGACTGCCAGCTCGCGTTGATCCAGACCGTAGCGCTCAGCCGCGCCGTACTTGAGCGCCGTTGCCGCAATAAACGGTTTCGCGCTCGAGCGCAAAAAAACGGGTGTGTCGATCTCGCCTAGGGCGAATACGACGTCGCCCGTTTTATCGATCGCGCAAGCGGCGACGCTGTGAACGGACTCCGCCAGTTTTCCACGCGTAACTTCAACCAGCGGCGCTCCGTAGAGTTCGTTCAAGCGGACCTAATCTTAGACGAGTGAGGCCTCGATCACGTTTGCATCTTGGTCGGCAAAAACGGGATTCGAAAGATACCGCTCGCCGGTATCGCAGCCGATAGTAACGATCGTTTTGCCTTTCGATTCGGGACGGGCAGCTACTTGCAAAGCGGCCCAAATATTCGCACCGGCCGAAATTCCGACGAGCATGCCTTCCTCGCGCGCGGCCCGGCGTGCCATGGTAATCGCGTCTTCGTTGGTAACGCGAATGACTTCGTCGTACGACTTCGTGTCGAGAATTGCCGGGATAAATCCCGCGCCCGTGCCTTGAATTTTATGCGGACCGGGCGCACCCCCGGAAAGCACGGGCGACGCGTCGGGCTCGACGGCGATCGCGCGAAAGCTCGGACGGCGGCTCTTGATGACTTCGGATACGCCTGTAATCGTGCCGCCCGTGCCCACGGCCGCAATAAAGATATCGACGTTGCCGTCGGTATCGCGCCAAATTTCTTCGGCAGTCGTGCGGCGGTGAATCTCGGGATTAGCCGGATTCTCGAATTGCGAGGGCATAAAATATTTGCCGGGATTGCTGTCGCGAATCGCCGTCGCTTTCGCAATGGCACCCTTCATGCCGTCGGCGCCGGGCGTCAAAACGACTTGCGCTCCATAGGCTTTTAGGAGACTACGCCGTTCGATCGTCATCGTGTCCGGCATCGTGAGAATGCACGCATACCCTTTGGCTGCGGCGACAAATGCGAGCGCGATGCCGGTGTTGCCACTGGTCGGTTCGATAATCACCGTGTCGGGGCGCAAGCGGCCTTCGCGCTCGGCGGCCTCGATCATCGAGACGCCGATCCGGTCTTTAACGGAGCCGGCGGGATTACGCGATTCCATCTTCACCAACACCGTGGCATCTAAGCCCCGCGAAAGACGGGGAATCTTGACGAGCGGCGTGTTGCCGAACGTGTCGGCAATGTTGTCGTAAATGCGTGCCATAGGGAGCATAACAACCAGGCGGAGCGCAAAGGTTGCCCCGCGAACACCAGTTCGTTCCAATGTTTAGTCTCGCCGAAAAATCGCTCTACGTTCGCTCGCTGGATTTGTGGATCGACTCGATGCGCACCCGGGAGCGGTGTTACGTTTCCCACGGGCACTCCGACCATGCCCGCGAGCATGCAACCGTCATCACCTCCACGCTCAACGCCAAGATTTGCCGCTTGCGTTTCGCGCGCCGCTCCGACCGCCCCAGGCAAACGTCGCTCCTGCAGCTGACGCCCAAACGTCCCGCGTGCGAATTCGAAGAACACGGGTTCAACGAGCCGTGGACCATCGGCGATCACCGGCTGACCCTCTACTCCGCCGGTCACGTGCTCGGCAGTTCGCAGTTGATGATCGAAAGCGAAGCGGGCGCGTTTGTGTATACCGGCGATTTCAAGCTGGAGCCGTCGTACACGGCCGAACCGCCCGAGGTCAAACGCTGCGACGTGCTCTTGATGGAATGCACGTACGGCCGTCCCCAATACGCCTTTCCGCCCCGGGCCGAGATTGCCGGCGAGATGGTGGAGTTTGCAAAAACGGCGCTCGAGAACGGCGAGGTTCCGGTGTTTTTCGCGTACTCGCTCGGCAAGGCGCAAGAAGCGATTGCCATTTTGGGTGCCGGCGGAATTCCGGTGACCGCGCACGGGGCGATCGCCTCCATGACGAAGTTGTACGAAGAAGCCGGCGTTACGATGCCCCCGTACGAGCCGTACGACGCCGGGAATTTCAATCCGCTTCACGCGCTCGTGTGGCCGCCTTCGGGAAAGGCACTGCCCAAGGCGCTCAAAGACCGTCCAACGCGCACGGCGATGCTCACAGGCTGGTCGGTCGACCGGGGCGCGATGTGGCGATACGGCGTGGAACGGGGCTTCCCGCTTTCCGATCACGCGGACTACCCTTCGCTGCTGCGGTACATCGAGCTGGCTGCGCCAAGGAAGGTGTTGCTCAACCACGGGTGGCGCGATTTTGTGTACCGGTTGCGCGCGCTTGGAATCGACGCCGAGTATTTAGAGGAAAACGCACAGCTTTCGCTGTTTTAAATCCGAATGAAATCTTTGTTCGCCGCCGTTTTGAGCGGGCTGGTATTTGCGTTCCCACTGACCGCCGGCGCGTTTTCGATGGACGATGTCCTCAGCGCGCCCTACATCTCGCATCTCTCCGCATCGCCGGATGGGCGCGCACTTGTCTGGGCGATGCATGTCCGGGGTTCGCGAAATCTGTTCGTAACCATCGGCGGAAAAACGACGCAGCTAACGAGTTACGATGCCGATGACGGACAAGAGGTCTACGATCCGCAGTTTCTCGCCGGCAACGAAGGCGTCGTGTACCAACGCGGGGATAACGGCGGCGAAGCCAATCCCAATCCGCTTTCGCTCGTGGAAGCACCCGAACGCACCATCTACGTCACAAGCGTTCGCGGTGGCACGCCGGTTTCGATCGGCACCGGGATCCATCCGGTAACCTCGCCGGCGGATTTGACCGTCGCATGGGAAAAGAGCGGCGCGCTTCAAATCACGACGCTGCAACGCAGCGGCGGCTCGTACAAAGCGGGGACCGTTAGCGCTCCTTCGGTGCATGGCACGATCGCTCAAATCGTGTGGTCTCCCGACGGCTCGCGGCTCGCGCTCGTCAATCGGCGCGGCGATCATTCCTTCGTTCAAATCTACACGCTCGCGGATAAACAACTCGTCTATGCGACGCCGGACTTTACGAATGACGGCAATCCCGTATGGTCGCTCGATTCAACCCGCATTGCTTTCACTCGCGAGCCCGGCAGCCGCGAAGGTGAAACGCCGTACACACTGCCCTCTCGCGAACCCTGGTCGCTTTGGGTGGCCGATGCACGAAGCGGAAGCGCGAAGAAAATCTGGCAAGCCCGCCGCGGGACCGGCTCGGAATTTTACGGCGTCGACGGACGCTCGCAACTGTGGTGGCTCGCGAACGACCGCATTGCATTTCCGTGGGAAGGCAGCGGCTGGCGCAATCTCTATAGCGTGAGCGCTGCGGGCGGCGCTGCAAAAAACCTGACGCCGGGAAAATTCGAAACGGAAATGGTGAGTGCGGCGGTGGACGGCAGCCGTCTCTTTTATGCTGCGAATGAAAACGCGATCGACGAACGGCATATTTGGCAAGTCCGCGGCGAGGGGCCGCCGCAGCAACTGAGCCGTGGGCCGCACAATCAATGGCGGCCGGCAGCGACGGCTGACGGCGTTGCCTATCTCGATGCGGGCTACAAAGATCCGCCCGTTGTGATGGTTTCAAATTCTTTGCAAGCGCCGGCGACGCAAGTGAGTCCGCCCCAAGCGCCCAACTCGTTTCCGGGAGCGCAGCTGGTGCAACCGAAGCTCGTCACCTTTCGCGCTGCGGACGGTTTGCTCGTGCACGGTCAGTTGTTCGTTCCGAAAGACGGAAAACCGGCGCACGCCGGTTTGATCTTCACGCACGGCGGTTCGGAACGGCAAATGCTGGCGGGCTTTCACTACATGGAAGCCTACACGACGCTTTACGAGTCAAACCAGTTCTATGCCAATCACGGTTTTGTCGTGCTTTCGATCAACTACCGCAGCGGCATTATGTACGGTCACGATTTTCGCGATGCAAAACACGTCGGTTACCGCGGTGCGAGCGAATACCAGGACGTTCTGGCCGGGGCGACGTTTCTCAAACACGTTCCAACGGTGGACGGGCGGCGAATCGGTCTGTACGGATTATCGTACGGCGGTTATCTCACGGCGCTCGGTCTCGCGCGCAATTCGGATATCTTCAAAGCCGGCGTAGACTTTGCCGGCGTGCACAACTGGGCGACGATCTTCGATGAAGGCAGCGTGCAGATCGGAACCCCGGCCGAACGCCGCATCGCGCTGTTGGCCTCGCCGGAAGGCTCCCTCGCCGGCTGGCGTTCGCCGGTGTTTCTTTCTCAAGGTGACGACGACCGCAACGTTCCGTTTTCGCAAGGTGTCGATTTGGCGACTCGCCTGCGCGACCGCGGTGTGAACGTCCAAACGATGGTCTTCCCAAATGAAACGCACGAAAATCTCGTCTTCGCGCACACGGTGCAGTTGTACGATGCCGCCGCTCGGTTTCTGATCGGGCACCTCGTGCGCTAAAAGTTCTAGTCGACGCCGATGTCCCACATCATTCCGAGATCTTTTTTTGAAAACGACCGGAATGAAATGAGGGTTTCCGTGTCTTCGATGCCTTCGAGTGCGGACACGCCTTCGGTGACGAGATCGTTGAGCATTTCATGCTGCGCGACGCGCACGATCGCGACTAAGTCGTACGGTCCCGCCACGCTGTAGACCTCGGCAATGCCCTCGATGGCGAGCAGATCCTCAGCCAACCCTTTGAGGCGGGGGCGCTCGACCTTCATGAGGATAAATGCAGTAACCATGGGTCCCTCTTTCGGCTCCGCAGCGAATATTATCTTCCGGACATGATTGCTTTTGCGCAAGCCTGCGAATCTGTTGCCGCCACCGCCTCCAAACGCGAGAAAATTCGTCTGGTCGGCGACTATCTCGCGACGCTGCGCGACGCCGATCTCGCGGCAGCCGCCCGCTATTTCACGGGCAATCCGTTCGCCGCACGCGATCAGCGGTCGCTCGCGCTGGGCGGCCGCAGCATCGTTGCCGCGGCGCAAGCGGTGTGGGGTTTTACGGACGCGCAACTCGGTCTATCGTACCGCGAGTACGGAGATCTCGGCGCCGCGCTGTGCCCGTTCGTCCGGCCCGCTGCTACGCTTGCGCTCTTTACGGACGTGCTGACACCCGCGTTCCTGAAAACCATCTTGGACGAAATTGCGGACGCCGCGGGAAAGGCGGCCGGGCGCAAGCGCCAACTGTTGTGCGAACGCATCCTCGGCGCTTGCGCGACGGGACCGGAAGCCAAATACGTGATCAAAATCATGACCGGGGATTTGCGCATCGGCCTGCGCGAAGGGCTCGTCATCGACGCCATCGCCTCGGCCTTCGCTCGCCCGGTTCGCGACGTGCGGCGCGCGACGATGGCGGCGGGCGACATCGGCGCCGTGGCCGTGAATGCCAAAGCGGGGACGCTCGATGCCATCGCCGTGAGCTACGGGGCACCCATCGGGTCCATGCTCGCCTCGCCGGTGACGTACGGCTCGAGTTACAAAGAGCTTGCGGGCGAAGAGTGGGTCGTTGAGGATAAATTTGACGGGATTCGGGCGCAGGTTCACAAAGACGGCTCAACCGTGCGCATTTTCTCGCGCACGCTCAACGATGTGTCGCATTCCTATCCGGAAATCGTTGACGCCGTCCGTAAAATCGATGCTTCTGTGATTCTGGATGGTGAAATTATCGCCCGGCGGAACGGCCGCGTCCTGCCGTTTCGCTACCTGCAGGCGCGCCTGCAACGAAAAGACGTCTCCGCCGATCTGCTCGCGGAAGTGCCTGTGGCATATGCGTGTTTCGACGTCCTGGCGCACAACGATGCGTTTTTATTGGATAAACCGCTACT
>JALZBM010000130.1 GCA_030947385.1 Vulcanimicrobiota bacterium | reverse complement strand
GAGGTTGTCGAAGGGCCGAAGAGCCGCGCCAAAAAGAAAGAGCCTCGCGCTTTTTTTGCGAGGCTCTTTCTTGTTTCTCATGCGGCCCTTCGACAAGCTCAGGGTGACACGGGGAAACTACATCATGTCGTAGCCGCCGCCCATGCCGCCCATGCCGCCGGGCATTCCGCCGCCGCCGCCGTCCTTCTTGGGTTCGGGTTTGTCGGCGATGAGGGTTTCGGTCGTGAGAATCAAGGCACCGATCGACGCTGCGTTTTGCAGGGCCGAACGTGTAACTTTGAACGGCTCGACGATACCGGCTTTGAACATGTCGACGATCTCGCCCGTCATTGCATCGAAGCCGTGCGGGGCGTCTTTGCCCTTGACGCGGTTAACTTCGACGGAGCCTTCGTAGCCCGCGTTTTCAGCGATCTGGCGAAGCGGCTCTTCGAGCGCTTTGCGAATGATTTGGATACCGATCTTCTCGTCGGCAACCGTTGAGGCGTGACCGTTGGTCGACGGCGGTACGTACTTATCGATCGCTTTGATCGCGTGGATAAGTGAAGCGCCGCCACCGGGGATCATGCCTTCTTGGACGGCCGCTCGCGTTGCGGAGAGGGCGTCTTCGATCCGGTGTTTCTTCTCTTTGAGTTCGGTTTCGGTAGCTGCGCCGACTTGAATGACGGCCACGCCGCCGCTGAGTTTGGCGAGGCGTTCTTGCAGCTTCTCGCGATCGAAATCGGAGTCGGTCTCTTCGACCTGCCGCTTGATCATTTCGATGCGGCCCTTGATGGCGTCGGGCTTGCCCTTGCCGTCAACGATCGTGGTCTCTTCTTTGGTAACTTTGACGGACTTTGCTTGACCGAGCAGATCCGGGGTTACTTTGTCGAGTTTGAGACCGAGTTCTTCGGAGATGACCTGCGCGCCGGTGAGGGCTGCGATGTCTTTGAGCATCTCTTTACGGCGGTCGCCGAAGCCCGGGGCCTTGACGGCAACGGTCGTGAACGTTCCGCGCAACTTGTTGACGACGAGCGTCGCAAGTGCTTCGCCTTCAACATCTTCTGCAATGATGAGCAGCGGTTTTTGCACTTGAACGATCTTCTCGAGCAAGGGCAGGATGTCGGCGATGGCCGAGATCTTGCGTTCTGTTACCAGGATGTAGGGATCGGCCAGAACCGCTTCCATACGTTCCATGTCGGTTGCCATGTACGGCGAGATGTAGCCCTTGTCGAACTGCATGCCGTCCTTGGTTTCGACCTCCGTCTTCATGGTCTTGGATTCTTCAACCGTGATGACGCCGTCTTTGCCGACCTTCTCCATCGCAATCGAAATCAGTTCGCCGATTTCTTTATCGTTGGCCGAGATCGAAGCAACTTGGGCGATCTTCTCTTTGGTGTCGACGGTTTGCTTAAACGAACCCATCGCATCAACGGCGAGTTCGACGGCTTTTTCGATGCCGCGCTTGATCAAAAGCGGGTTCGATCCGGCGGTGACGTTGCGCAGACCTTCGCGAATGATCGCTTGCGCGAGCACGGTTGCGGTGGTCGTGCCGTCGCCGGCGATGTCGTTGGTCTTGCTCGCAACTTCTTTGACGAGTTGCGCGCCCATGTTTTCGAAGGTGTTGGGAAGTTCGATTTCTTTTGCGATCGTCACGCCATCATTGGTGATCGTCGGCGAACCGAACTTCTTGTCGAGGACGACGTTGCGTCCCTTGGGTCCGAGGGTCACTTTGACCGCGTCGGCGAGAATGTTAGCACCACGCTCCAGTGCGCGGCGCGCGTTCTCGTCAAATACTAACTCTTTGGCTGCCATATTATTCTTTCAATACTCCTTAAACGCCGGCCGGAACTTTGTCCATGATCGCAAGGACATCTTTTTCAGAAATGATCAGGTATTCTTTGCCTTCGACTTTGACTTCGCTACCCGAATATTTCGAGTAGATGATGCGGTCGCCGGCCTTGACGTCCATCGCAAGTTTGGTACCGTTCTCGAGCGTACGGCCTGTGCCGACTGCGCGAACGATGCCCTCTTGGGGTTTCTCTTTGGCGGTGTCGGGAAGGAACACGCCGCCCGCGGTTTTATCGGCTTGCTCGACGTGTTCGACGACCACGCGATCGCCCAATGGCTTCAAATTCACGAAAAAAGACCTCCAGAAATGAGATAAATTCTATTTGGCACTCTATTGCCAAGAGTGCCAGCTCAGAGATTTTAGCAGAGTCGGAGAGGGAGTGCAAGCGCCTTTTAACGCTACGCGGTTGACAAACTTTACCGGGCATGATACTTAAGTGATTACTTAACTATGCTGACCCAGAACCCCGCCCTCGACCTCATGTTCGCCGCTTTGTCCGATCCGACGCGCCGCCTCATGGTAGACCGGCTGACGCGCGGGCCCGCAACGGTAAGCCAACTCGCGGCTCCCTTTGCGATGTCGTTGCCGGCGGTATTTCAACATCTCGGCGTCCTGGAAGCCAGCGGCCTCGTCCGGACCGAAAAGACCGGCCGGGTCCGCACGTGCCGCATCGAGCCGGTCGCCCTACGCAGCGCAGAGCAGTGGATCAACGAGCGGCGCGCGTTGTGGGAGCGCCGCCTCGACCGGCTCGGCGAGTATTTGGCAGAAAACAATGACTAGTCACCTAAGAATAAGGGAGTTTGCTATGACCGAACGATCCGTAGTCCACGGCACATTTACCATCGAACGCACCTACAACGCACCGCCTGCGCGCGTGTTTGCCGCGATGTCCAGCGCCAAAGAGAAATCCCAGTGGTTCGGCGGCAACGGACCCGGCGAGCCGTCCGATCTGCAGCTCGATTTTCGGGTCGGCGGCCGCGAGACCACAAGCGGCGGAGCGGGCGGCGACGTGTATAAATACGAAGCGCTCTACGCGGACATTGTTCCCGCGGCGCGTGTCGTCGCGACGTACAACATGTGGCTCAACGAAGATCTCATTTCGGTCTCCGTAGCGACCACTGAATTGCAACCCGACGGTCCCGGCACGCGTCTCACCTATACGGAACACGGTGCATTTCTCGACGGACTCGACGAACCGCACATCCGCGAGCACGGCACACGCGAACTGTTCGAGAAGTTAAGCGAATACCTACAACGCAAAGAAACCCCAACGCCGGCTGAGTCAGGAAGGAATTAGCTTTGTCAAAACACGTCTCCGGCGCCCGCGATTCCCGGTGGATATCGCTCGTGGTGTTGTGCGTCGGAATGTTGATGATCGTACTCGACAATACGGTCGTCAACGTCGCGCTGCCGTCGATTCAAAAAGACATGGGGTTCACGCAAGCGAGCCTCGCGTGGGTGGTCAACGCGTACCTTATCGCCTTCGGCGGTTTGCTGCTGCTGGCCGGACGCTTGGGCGACCTCATCGGCAGCAAGCGCGTTTTTCTCGCGGGACTGGTTTTGTTTACCGTCGCGTCGCTGCTCTGTGGCCTCGCATGGAGCGCGCAGGTGCTGGTCATCGCGCGCTTCGTGCAAGGTATCGGAGGCGCGATGGCTTCATCCGTCATTCTTGCGATGATCGTTACGATGTTTACCGATCCAGGCGAACGCGCGCGGGCGATGGGCGTTTTCAGCTTCACCGCATCCGCGGGCGGTTCGGTCGGACTGCTGCTGGGCGGTGGCATTACCCAACTGGTCAACTGGCACTGGGTTTTTCTGCTCAACGTTCCAATCGGCATTGCCGCGTTTTTCGTTGCGGTTAAAGTGCTGCAAGACAACGCCGGTATCGGTTTGCGGGGAGGCGCGGATTTGCTCGGCGCCGCGCTTATCACGGCCGCCCTCATGCTGGCGGTGTATACCGTTGTCGAAATTCCAAGCGCCGGTTTGACGTCCGCGCACACCCTGCTCTTCGGCGCCGTTGCGCTCGTGTTGTTCGCAGCGTTCATCGCTCGGCAAGCCACGACGGAAAAGCCGCTCCTGCGCCTCGATGTTTTCAAGTCTCGCAACGTCTCGGGCAGCAACATCCTGCAGGTTTTGGTGGCGGCGGGATTGTTCGGATTCTTCTTCGTGGATTCGCTTTATTTGCGAACGGTGCTGGGATATGACGCCATCATGACGGGGTTTGCATTCTTACCGGTAACGGTTTCGATCGGCGCATTTTCACTTGGATGGTCGGCGCAGTTGACGGTCCGTTTTGGTGCGCGAGCCGTCGTGGTCACCGGAATTGCGATGGGCGCCGCCGGGCTTGGAATATTTGCGCTCGCCCCGCTGGACGCCGGATACTTCACGACGATCTTTCCGGCCATGCTGCTGATGGGCATCGGCGTGGGCACGTCGCTGCCGTCGGTCATGCTGTTCGCCATGGCGGACGCCACCCCGAGTAACTCCGGTCTGATTTCCGGACTCGTCAATACGACGGCACAAGTCGGCGGCGCATTCGGCCTAGCCGTGTTGGCAACGCTGTCCGCCTTTAAAACGCACGCCGCACTCGGTGCCGGCGCAAGTAAAATTGCCGCACTCAGCGCGGGTTACCATCTTGCATTCGGCACCGCGGCCCTGCTGGTCGCCCTTGCCGTGCTCGTTTCCGCAACGATGCTCCAACCCGAGAAGCTCGAGCGGGAGCCGCACGGCGCCGACCTACCGGCCACGGCCTAGCGACGAACGAACCCGCGGCCGCGTTACGGCTATAAAGGGGAGCACACCATGATCCATGCGTTGCTGGTAGCTGCAAGCGTTGAAGCGATTCGTGTTTCTCTGAACGAGAAGCCGCTAGCCGTTACGGCAATCGTCCGCCGTGGACACGTACTCTTACCGTTTCGCGAACTTTTTAGCGCATTGAGAGCCCGCGTCAGTTACAACTCGCGGACGCACACCGTTCGCGCGCTCCGCGGCGGCGACCACGTTTCGTTTACCGTCGGAACGCACGACAGCGTCTTGCGCGCGGGGCGCGTGTATGTGCCCGTACGCTACGTTTCACAAATGCTGGGCAGCCGAGTGGCGTACGATCCAGTCAATCGCATGGTTTCCATTCTTGACGTGCGTGCCGCGATGCACGCTCAACGGGTCGCGCGCCTTGCGCAGGCGCAAAGGTCGAACGCCGTCGACGCGCCCGCCACGCCGCGGCCGCTTTACACGGCGCCGATTCCGTACGCAACCGATAATGGCGACTCTGCGTTTGCGCCTTTCACGCACCTGTACGTTCCCAACAATCAATACCGGTACTTTCCCGGCGAACGCGTCTCGCTCGTGCTGAGCGCGCCGCCCGGTGGCTCCGTCTTTGCCGATGTCTGCGGATTGGGAAAACTTGCGTTTGTCAATCCGCCGGGGACGTCGCAATATTTTGGCACGTTCACCGTCCCGGCCCGGCTGGGCAATCGGTACTGTCCCGTTACCGCGTATTATACGAGCGCCTTCGGGGCCCGGCGGCGAATCGGCCTGCCGCAAACAATCGAATTCGCCGCCGCGGTAACGCCGTCACCTTCGCCGCGTCCCGTTCCCACCACAACACCGGTCGCGCACCGCATGATTCAACCGGTTGGACGCCGGACGCCGCTCCCGCGTCCCCAAGGCTAGGCGGCACGGTAGTCGAAAAGCGCCGCCCATGGCTTCTGTGCAACCCTTAGACTGGCGCGTCATTCTCACTCGCGGAGCGGTCGCGGGTCTGATCGGCGCCGTATTGATCGACGCATTTCTGTACGTTGCCACACTGATGCCGCAACACACGGCGATAACGGGAATGTGGCAATTCATCGCCTCCACGGTCATCGGAAAGGCGGCGTTTGCAAATCCAAACACAGCGTGGCTCGGCCTTTTTATGCATCTCATCATTAGCATTGCATGGGGCGTCGCGTTTGCATACGTTGCGCAAACGCGCCCCAACGTTCCCGCACACCCATACGTCAGCGGGATTGTCTACGGCATCATCGTTATGATTCTCATGCAGATCGTCACGCTCGCGGCAAACGTCCCTGCAGCATTGACCGTGCCGGCCTTAACCGCCGCGTTGATCGCACATACGCTTTTTTTCGGGCTGCCCGTCTCGCTGTACGTCGCGCGTGCGATGCGAGTCTGATTGATTGTACGCGCAAATAACCGTTTGCATGGAGGCGTTGCGAACCAACGCGCGACGTCTGCGGGAGCTGGTAGCGCCGGCGCGGATCGCATTTGCGGTTAAATCCAACGCATACGGCCATGGTTTGCTCGAAACGGCACTCGCAATCGAACCGTTCGCAACGATGCTCTGCGTCTATGGCGTGCAAGAGGCGGTCGCGCTTCGCGACGGTGGCGTTACCAAGCCCGTTCTGATTATGGGGCCCGTCGCTCCCGAAGATTTGGATGCGGCGCTCGATGCAAAATCGAGCGTCGCTCTTTGGGATACGCGCAATTATGCAGCGCGCGTAGCAACGACCGCGCGCAAACGCCACACATCGTTTCCCGTTCACGTCAAGATCAACACCGGACTCAATCGCTTGGGGCTTTCACCGCGCGACGCCGCCGATGCTTTGGAAGACTACCTGCGCCGGCCCGAACTGCGCATCGAGGGCGTCTTCTCGCACCTCGCGTCCGCCGAAGAACTGGACTCGCCCTTTACGCTCGCGCAACTCGCAACGTTCGAAAAAGCGCTCGCGCCGGTTCAAACGCAGTTGCAAGACCGC
>JALZBM010000028.1 GCA_030947385.1 Vulcanimicrobiota bacterium | reverse complement strand
ACCAAGACCGTCGAAAAACAAGGCAAGTTCGTTCGTCAATCCGGTGGTAAAGGCCAATACGGCGACGTCTGGATCCGCGTCACACCGGGCGAGCCCGGGAGCGGCTACGTGTTCGAGAACAAAGTCGTCGGCGGTTCGATTCCCAAGGAGTACATCAAGCCGGTCGATGAGGGTATTAAAGAAGCGAGTTTGAGCGGCGTGCTCGCGGGCTACCCGGTGCTCGACTTCAAAGTAACGCTCTTCGACGGTTCGTACCACGACGTTGACTCCTCGGAAATCGCGTTCAAGGTTGCCGGATCGATGGCTTGGAAAGAAGCAAACCGCTCAGCGGGCCCGATTTTGCTCGAGCCGATCATGAAGGTCGAAGTTACGACGCCCAAGGATTACATGGGCGCAATCACCGGCGATCTCAATCGCCGGCGCGGCATGATTCAAGCCACGGAAGAAGTTGCCGGCGGCGCGCAAGTCATTAACGCGAACGTTCCGCTCTCGGAGATGTTTGGTTATGCGACCGACATGCGTTCATCGACGCAAGGCCGCGCGACCTACACGATGGAGTTTTCCCACTACGAGAAGGCTCCAAAGTCGGTTGAAGAAGAAATCGTGGCTAAATCGAACGGTAAAAAAGGTCCATCAACGTAGTTAAAAATGTTTCGGCAAGCTCGGGTGAGACACACGCGTCGCCCTCGAGCCTATCGCAGGGTCACACAACACTCCTCTAAGTAAGGATAAGTAAAGGAAAACATGGCGAAGGCTAAATTCGAACGTTCTAAGCCGCACGTGAATATCGGCACGACGGGGCACGTCGACCACGGTAAGACAACGCTTACCGCGGCAATTATCAATTGCCTCGCCACGGAAAACTCAAACATTCAAAAGCGTAACGTTGACGACATCGATAACGCGCCCGAAGAAAAAGAGCGCGGCATTACGATCGCCATCTCGCACCAAGAGTACGAGACCAAGGCGCGCCACTACGCTCACGTCGACTGTCCCGGTCACGCCGACTACATCAAGAATATGATCACCGGCGCGGCGCAGATGGACGGCGCGATCCTCGTCGTCTCCGCGACCGACGGCCCGATGCCGCAAACGCGCGAGCATATTTTGCTCATGCGCCAGGTCGGCGTGCCGTATATCGTCGTCTTTCTCAACAAATGCGACATGGTTGACGACGAAGAGCTGCTCGAGCTTGTCGAAATGGAAATTCGCGAACTGCTCGACGCGCAAGAATACCCCGGCGACGCAACGCCGATCATCCGAGGCTCCGCACTCAAAGCGCTGCAAAGCGACGGCAAGCGCGGCAATGCGGACGCCGATCCGATTTTCAAACTGATGGACGCCGTCGATACGTACATTCCCAATCCGGAACGTGCCGTTGACAAACCGTTCCTGATGCCCGTCGAAGACGTCTTCACGATCACGGGTCGTGGAACCGTCGGCACCGGCCGCGTGGAACGCGGTCAAGTCAAAGTCGGCGAAGAAGTCGAAATCGTCGGTCTGCAAGAGAAAGCCCGCAAGACGACCGTTACCGGCATCGAGATGTTCCGCAAGCTGCTGGACGTCGGTATCGCGGGCGACAACGTCGGCGTGTTGCTGCGCGGAATCGAGCGCAACGATATCGAGCGCGGCCAAGTGCTTGCCAAACCCGGTTCGATCAAGCCGCACACGAAGTTCAAAGCCGAAGTGTACGTGCTTTCAAAAGAAGAGGGCGGCCGTCACACGCCGTTTTTCGGAAACTACCGTCCGCAGTTCTACTTCCGCACGACGGACGTAACCGGTACGATCAAACTGCCCGAAGGGGTTGAAATGGTCATGCCGGGCGACAACGTTGCAATCGACGTTGAACTCATCACGCCGATCGCGTGTGAAGAGGGTCTTCGTTTTGCGATCCGCGAGGGCGGCCGCACCGTAGGCGCCGGAGTGGTCACTTCCGTGTCGGACTAGCAAAAATCGTCGTCCGGCGACATTAGTGTAACAACAATTTACAAGAAAGCAAAATAATGGCTAAGCAGAAGATTCGGATTCGTCTTAAGGCGTACGACCACAAGGTACTCGATCAATCGGCGGAGCGAATCGTTGATACCGCAAAGCGCACCGGCGCGTTCGTCAGTGGCCCCGTGCCGTTGCCGACCGAGATCAACCGCTTCTGCGTCAACCGTTCGCCGCACGTCGATAAGAAGTCGCGCGAGCATTTCGAGATGCGCACGCACAAGCGCTTGATCGACATTCTCCAGGCCTCGCCCAAGACGATGGATGCACTGATGCACCTCGATCTCCCGGCCGGCGTGGACATCGAACTCAAAGCCTAAGAAGACGGCTTCAAGAGACACACACGAAAGAGCGGCGATATTTCGCCGCTCTTTTTTTATGAGCGCGAAAGGCACCGATGGGATGACCGATCTACACAGTGATTTCTCTGCGCACAGCCGGTTTAACGGCCGTGCGCAAGACTACGCGAAATATCGGCCGACGTATCCGCAATCGGCGATCGACTGGATCCTCGAGGGCCTCGGCGATACGCATAAACTGCGGATTGCCGACCTTGGCGCCGGCACGGGAATCTCATCCCGTTTGCTCGCAGAACGTGGTGCGCAAGTCGTCGCTATCGATCCCAATCCGGAGATGCTAACGCACGCGCAGCGGCATACGCGCGTGCGATTCGTTCGGGCGAGCGCCGAAGAAACCGGTCTGCCGGGTCACTCCATCGATCTCATCACCGCGTTTCAAGCATTCCATTGGTTCTCCCGCGATGTAACGATGCTCGAGGTGTCGCGGGTGCTCAAGCGCTGCGGCCGCATTGCGGCGGTCTGGAACGACCGCGAACGAGCCGGGCCTTTTGCGATTGCCTATCAAGAGTTTATTGAGACGTTCGGCGATGACGTTGCAACGATAGATCGCGGACGGCACGTGGCGTCGCCGGAGCAGACATTAACGGATGCGGGTTTCGCCCGCGTGGAGCGGCGCGACTTCGAGCACTTCCACCGGATGGACGCGGCTGCGTTTATCGGCTATGCCCGCAGTTGCTCGTACCTGCCGGTGCAGGGCGCGCAATACGATCGGCTGCGCGCAGGGCTCGAGGAGATTTATAACCGGTTTCGCGACGCCGGAGGGTACGTCGTGTTTGCGCAGCGCACGCAAGCCTATCGCGCCGACCGCGCCTAACGATGGAGAGGACGCCCTTTAGGCGAAAGAGCCCACCATGCCGATTCCACTTCATGAAAAGCGCGAGCGCGTCTACTCCGGGACCAGGCGCCGGATTTTCCAGCTCTTGGTCGATATGGGGACCTCGAATGACATTATCTGGCCGTTCGCCGCGCAGCCCTTCATGCGTTCGCCCGGACCGTTGACCCCGGGAAAGACCGAGGAATGGCATCATGGATTTCACGCGATCCTCGACGAGGTGGTGCCCGAAGAGAAGATCGTTTGGCGTATTCAAAACGACGGCATGGCCGGAACGCACGGTTTTTATCTGTCGACCGAAGGCAAGCAGACCCGGCTCGAACACCGGGTCGACGCCGATTTGAGCGAGGCCGAAGGGCGCATGCTGTGGCGCCGCCTCGAAGATGCCAACGAACGTTCGACCGAGGCCCTCTTCGACAAAATCGCACGCGTGTTGAAGCGATAACGGTGGTGGCCGTCTCCACGCAGCGCGCCAAAAAGGCGGCGAGCGCGCTCGATTTCCTCAATATCGACGCGCTTTTAAGCGCTGAAGAGCGGCTGATCCGCGATACGGTTCGCGCCTTCGTGCGCGACCGGATCTTGCCGGAGATATCGCAATGGTTTGAGGACGGAATTCTTCCCAAAGAAATCGCAGGAGAACTCGGTAAGCTGGGTTTGCTCGGGATGCACCTGGAAGGCTATGGATGTCCTGGAACAAGCGCCGTTGCCTACGGACTTGCGTGCATGGAACTGGAAGCGGGCGACGCCGGTATTCGTTCGTTTGCATCGGTTCAAGGGTCGCTTGCAATGTATGCCATACACCACTGGGGCAGCGAAGCGCAAAAAAACGAATGGCTGCCGCAAATGGCCACCGGCGAACGCATCGGTTGCTTCGGCTTAACCGAATCCGACTTTGGCAGCAACCCGAACGGTATGCGTACCAGCGCTCGGCGCGACGGTTCCGACTGGATTTTAAACGGTACGAAAATGTGGATCACCAACGGCGGCATTGCCGACGTGGCCATTATTTGGGCGCAGACGGACCAGGGAATCCGCGGTTTCTGCGTGCCGACGAATACGGCGGGATTTTCGACGAACAAAATCGAGCGAAAACTTTCACTGCGCGCTTCGGTTACTTCCGAACTCGTCATGCATGACTGCCGTGTCCCGGGCGATGCTGCGTTCCCCGACGTTCGCGGGTTGCGCGGCCCGCTCGCGTGCTTAAACGAGGCCCGCTTCGGCATTATTTGGGGCAGCATGGGTTCGGCGCGTGCGTGTTACGAATCGGCTCTTGAGTATGCAAAGAATCGCATCCAGTTCGATAAGCCGATTGCCGCCTTCCAACTGACGCAAGCCAAACTCGTGAATATGATGCTCGAGCTGAACAAAGGCATGCTTGTGGCGTTACACATCGGTCGTATGAAGGATGCGCACACCGCGCTACCCGATCACGTCAGTTTCGGAAAACTTAATAACGTGCGCGAGGCGCTCGCGATTTCGCGCGAAGCGCGCAGTATTTTGGGTGCAAACGGCGTGACGCTGGAATACCCCGTCATCCGCCATATGAACAATCTCGAATCCGTATTAACGTACGAGGGCACGAGCGAAGTTCATACACTGATTCTAGGCCAAGCCATAACCGGAATCGCCGCGTTTAGCTAAAGTCGCGGTAATGGCTTGCAAACATGCACTCAGGGCGCCCTTCGACCGGCTCAGGGTGACACTTGGGGAGACCCAGGTGACACTGGGGGAGAGGCTCGGAAGGATGCTTTGTGTAACCGCAAACGTCGTTTCTTGGCTGCGGCGCGGATGAATAGCCGCCTTGCGTGGCTAAGACGGCAAGCTTCCGCACTCTTTGATGGAGGGTCGATTTTGCTGTTTAGACTACTCGCCGCCTCAGCGCTCTTCGCTAGCCTCTGCATTACCGCGATGGCAGCACCTCCGAAGGGCATGCCGATGTTGCCCCCGCAACCGAAAGTTCATCCTGCAGGTATTCCGGCAAACTACCTGTTGGTTAGCCCCTGCATCGTCGGCATGGGCGAACATTGGGCCAACCTAAAAGCCGGTCTTCACGGAACCACCATTTACGGCACCTATGAAGGAAAGCCGGTCTTCACCGAGATCATGCTCCTGCCGAAGGACTTCGCTCAAGGAAGAAGCTTCGAAAATCAACTCAAGCCCTTGCCGGGCTACCAGATCGACCACGTCGACATCCAATATCTCAAGCATGGCCATCCCGGAATGGCTTTCCCTCATTATGACATTCACGGGTATTATGTCGGCCACGGGGACCACGCGAAATTCTGCCCCGGCGGGGTGGCCGCGCCCTAGAGAAGCCGCTGGCCCGGCTCGCGGATTCCGCGCGCCGGGCAGCCCGGCTTTCGTCAGCTACGAGGCGCTCCAACTCCTGGGGTTGACGCTATCCCGGTTTTTCGATAAACTCGCGAGGTTGTGGTCCACGTCGGCCCCGGCTTCGTTTGCCGTGCCGACAAAAGAACGTAGGTATACGCGTGGATCCGTTTACTTAACAAAACTTTTAACGCCCACCGTAAATACGGGGGCTTTCAGGACGAGGATTCGAGTAGTGAAAAATATCCTTGGCCGCAAGGTTGGGATGACGAGCGTTTTTACGGCGGACGGCAAGTACGTTCCGGTTACCGTGATCGAAGCCGGTCCCTGCACCGTGGTCGAACGCAAGACCAAAGAGAAGCACGGCTACGAAGCCGTCGCTCTTGCGTTCGGTGTCGTGTCTAAAAAACGCGTTTCTGGTGCCCTTGCCGGGTATTACAAGAAGAACAACGTCGACGAACCGAAGCGCTGGATTCGCGAATTCCGCGATAACATCGACGGCGTCGATGCCGGTACCACCGTTACCGTAGCGGATTTCGAGAGCGGCGACCGCGTCGACGTGGTCGGGATTTCAAAAGGCCACGGTTTCGCCGGTGGTATCAAACGTCATAATTTTTCCGGCGGTCCCGGAAGCCACGGTTCGATGATTCACCGTCAGCCGGCATCTAACGGCGATACCAATGCCGGCCGCGTGCCTAAAGGCGCGCGCCGTCCCGGTCATTACGGCGTCGACCGCACGACCCACCAGAATATGGAAGTGGTTCGCGCGGACGCGGAACGCAATTTGCTGCTCGTTCGCGGCCCGGTTCCCGGCGCCAAGAATTCGCTCGTCATCGTGCGGACCACCGTCAAGCCGCAACGCAAACCCGCGGAGGCGAAGAAGTAATGCCTAACGTTATCGATCACAATGGCAAAGTGCTGCGCGAAGAAGCCGTTCCGCAACTGTTCACCGTCGAGGCCGAACACGCGAAGGTCATCAATACGATCTTCCGCGCCGTGCATCGCGAGATGGCGAGCCCCCGCGCCGGAACGGCGTCGACCCTGCGCCGCGACGAAGTGCGCGGCGGCGGCCGCAAGCCGTGGAAGCAAAAGGGTACGGGCCGCGCGCGCCAAGGTTCCATCCGCTCGCCCCAATGGCGCCACGGTGGCGTGGTCTTCGGTCCCAAGCCGCGCAGTTATAAAACGGACCTCAACAAGAAAGAACGTCGTGCCGCGTTCATCGCCGCGCTCTCGGACCGTCTCAAGAACGATGCCGTGACGCTACTCGATACGGGTTCGTTCAACCTCGAGAAGACCCGCGACCTGGCCGCCCTGCTCTTCGGCAATGTCAAGGCGGCAAAGAACGGTCCGACGACGCTTGTGGTCTTCGGTCAAAACGAGCACCAAGTTGGAGAAACGCTACACCGCGTCGGAGCGAACCTTCAAAAGGTTGCCATCACGCACAGCGGCGCTTTGGATGTCAAAGACGTTCTGCGTTTCACGCGCATCGTGTTTACGACCGAAGCGTTCGCAGACGTGCAGAGCAACCTGAATAAGAAAACCAAGTCTGCCGAGGTGGCCGCATAATGGACGCACGCGATATTATCATTTCGCCGCGCATCACCGAGAAGTCGATGAGCAACGCGTTGCACACGCAGTACAGCTTTGTGGTTCACCCGCAAGCAACCAAGACGCAAATCCGTCACGCGATCGAAGAGATCTTCAAGGTTAACGTTCTGAAGATCAACACGGTCAACGTGCCGGGCAAGAAGCGCAATTTCGCACGCGGCGCCAAGCGCACGTCAGGTCATCAGTCCGATTGGAAAAAAGCCATCGTCACTCTGCGGCTGGGTCAAAAAATTGAACTTGGCGGCGTCAATTACTTCGAGCAATAAACATGCCAGTAAAAAAATATAAGCCGACTAGCGCCGGGCGCCGTTTCATGACGACGATGGATTTCTCCGAGCTTTCGAAAGTGGCTCCGGAGCGTTCGCTCGTTGAAGTGAGCAAAAAGCATTCCGGCCGCAACAACAACGGGCACATCACCGTACGCCATAAAGGCGGTGGCTACCGCGTGCAGTACCGTTTGATCGACTTCAAGCGTACGAAGGACGACATTCCGGCCAAGGTCGCGACGATCGAATACGATCCCAACCGGTCCGCGCGTATCGCCCTCGTGAACTATAAGGACGGCGAGAAACGCTACATCCTGGCGCCCGCCGGCCTGAAGGTTGGAGATAAGATCGAATCCGGTCCGAACGCCGATATCAAGAACGGCAACTGTCTGCCGATCAAAAATATCCCACTGGGTACGGTCATTCACAACATCGAATTGCGTCCGGGCCAAGGCGCGAAGCTGGTTCGCAGCGCCGGTAGCTCTGCGCAGCTGATGGCAAAGGAAGGCGAATACGCGCAGGTGCGTATGCCTTCGGGCGAAGTTCGCAAGATCGCCGTCGTTTGCCGGGCGACCATCGGTCAACTCGGCAACGTCGATCACGAAAACGAGATCGTCGGAAAAGCCGGCCGCCAGCGCCACCGCGGCATTCGTCCGAGCGTTCGCGGAATCGCGATGAACCCGGTCGACCATCCGCACGGTGGTGGTGAAGCGCGTTCCACGTCGGGACGTCCGCCGACCACGCCTTGGGGCCAGATGACCATGGGCAAGAAAACGCGGCGCAACAAGCGCACCGCCAAGATGATCGTTAAAAAACGTGGAGCGAAATAATGGGTCGTAGTTTAAAGAAGGGTCCGTTCGTGGCGGACCATCTGATCGCCAAAATCGAGAAGATGAACGAGTCGCGCGAGAAGCGCGTCATCAAAACGTGGAGCCGGTCTTCAACGATCGTTCCGCTGATGGTGGGTCACACGATCTCGGTGCACAACGGCAAAGCCCATGTCCCGGTATTCGTGACCGAAAATATGGTCGGGCATAAGCTCGGCGAGTTCTCGCCCACGCGTCTGTTTCGCGGACACGGCGGCGATAAAGCCACGGTGAAAACATAATGGCCGGCACGCAAACCGCCGAACGTACCGAAGCCGTCGCGCACTTGAAATTTGCACGCGTCGGCCCCCGCAAATTGCGCCGGGTTGCGGATGCCATTCGCGGCAAATCCGTTCGCGAAGCTTTGGTTCTCTTGCAATTCGCCGGCGTTTTCGCCGCCGAGCCGCTCGAGAAGCTGCTTCGCAGCGCCGTCGCGAACGCCGAAAACAACCACAACATGAATACGGACGCATTGTTCGTGACGCGCGTTACGGTTGACGGCGGACCCGGTGGCCGTTTTACCAAACGCCTGGATCCGCGCGCTCAGGGCCGCGCCAATTTCAAGCGCAAGCGCATGTCGCATGTAACGGTCGCCGTCGGCGAAACGCAGCCCGCCAAGGCGCGTAAGCAACGCAGCGGCGCCGCCATTTCGATGAAGCGTCAGCCGGTTCGCCGCGGCGCTGCAGCCGCTTCCGAAACCGCGAAGCCCGCGAAGAAAACCTCGCCCAAGAAAACCACGCCGAAGCGCAACACGAAGTCGCCGCTTCCGCAACCCAATCAAGGCAAACCGGCCGGAGGAAAAGACTAGCATATGGGACAGAAGATTCATCCGGTCGGGCTGCGTCTGGGTATCACGCGTACGTGGGACAGCCGCTGGTTCGAGAAGAAACACTACCAGGATTGGTTACACGAAGACGTAGCCATTCGTAAATACTTCACGCGCTGGATGCGTCCGGCTGCGATTAGCCGTATTGAGATCGAACGCCGGGCCAATCAAGCCCGCGTCATTATCAACACGGGTAAGCCGGGTATCATCATCGGCAAACGCGGCGTGGGCATCGAAGAGATCCGCAAGAATCTCGAAAAGCTTACCGGCAAGAGCATTCAAGTCAACGTCGTCGAGATCAAACAGATCGAACTCGACGCGCGTTTGGTCGGCCAAAATATCGTCGATCAGCTCGAGAAGCGCATCGCCTTCCGGCGAGCGATGAAGCAATCGATCATGCGCAGCATGAAAGCCGGCGCAAAGGGTATCCGCGTTCAAGTTTCGGGCCGTCTGGGCGGTGCGGAAATTGCGCGTACCGAGCGCAACCATGACGGCAAAGTTCCGCTGCACACATTGCGCGCCGACATCGACTACGCCCACGTCGAAGCGTTTACTACCTTCGGCCGGATCGGCGTCAAAGTCTGGATCTATCGCGGCGAGGTCTTACCGGATCAGATCAACCGCACGGAACAGCAGCGTCCCGCCGCGGGCGAGCGGCCCGCCGAGCGGGCCACGTTCCGCGACCGTCGCGATCGCGGCGGCCGTAGCGGCGTTCGCCCTGTGCGTCCGGCACCTACCGAAGCGACTGCGGTTGCTGCCCAATCACCGGCTACCGGAGAGCCGCATGCGGCAAACGCAAGTGGCGGAACCATCGATGACGTCGCGTCATCCCCGAGCGATACGCAGCAGGCTCCGCAACCGGCCGAGGTCTTAGAGGCGGCGCAACATCAGGAGCAAGTCGAAACGGCTCCCGCGAATGCCTCGCTCAACGTCCAAGCGCAAGCGCAAGCTTCATTAGAAGTGCAACACGAAGTTGCCGATTCTGCGGAAGCGCAAGTTCATACGCCGGCCGGACAGACAAATACGACGCCCCTTCCTCCAACCGAAGCGGCGCAACCGGCCGAAACCTCACCGCAGGGTGAAAATCAACCGTCGGCGCCCACCACGGAGAGTGCAGAGTAAATCATGCTTACACCAAAACGAGTAAAATGGCGCCGCGTTCACCGCGGACGCATGACCGGTAAAGCGATGCGTGGTAATACGCTGACCTTTGGTGAGTTTGGTTTGCAAGCACTCGAACCGTGCTGGATGACCAACCGCCAAATCGAAGCCGCCCGTATCGCCATGACGCGCCACATCAAGCGCGGCGGTAAAGTGTGGATCAAAGTGTTCCCCGACAAGTCGGTCACGAAGAAGCCGGCCGAAGTGCGCATGGGTTCCGGTAAAGGTAACCCGGAGTTCTGGGTCGCCGTCGTGCGCCCGGGACGCGTGCTGTTCGAACTCTCGGGCGTCGATGAATTGACGGCGCGTCAAGCGCTCCGTTTGGCGTCGGCGAAGTTGCCGATCGGAACGAAAGTCGTTTCGCGTGCGGAGGCTGAGGCATGAAGAAGAACGAGCTAAAAGAGCTGCGCGACCTCTCGGTCCCGGAACTCCAGAAAAAAGCGCGCGAGGCAAAGGACGAGTTATTCAACCTTCGCTTCGCCCTGCGCACCGGCCATCTAACGGATTTCAGCAAAGTCAAAGCGATGCGTCGCACCTACGCGGTGATTCAGACCGTGATTTCATCGAAGCGCACCACCGAGGGAGCAGCGTAACGTGTCCACCACCCAAACAGAAACCGCCGTACAGCGCCACCGCCGCCGCGTCAAGCAAGGCCGCGTCGCGTCCAATAAGATGGATAAAACCATCGTGGTCGTTACGGAAACGCGCGTCCCCCACCCGGTGTACGGAAAAATCGTTCGCAAGTCCGTGCGCTTCAAAGCGCACGACGAAAAAAATGACGCTAACATCGGCGACACCGTTCGTATCGCCGAGTGCCGTCCGCTATCGCGCGACAAGCGTTGGCGTTTAGTCGAAATCGTAGAGAGAGCTAAGTAGTCATGATTCAGCAAGAGACGCGACTCAAAGTCGCAGATAATTCGGGAGCGCGCGAGCTGCTCTGCATTCACGTGCAAGGCGGCAGCCGTCATCCCTACGCGCACGTCGGCGACATCATCGTCGGAACGGTCAAGAGCGCGATCCCGGGCGCCGCGGTCAAAAAGGGCCAAGTCGTTAAAGCGGTGGTCGTTCGCACGTCCAAGCCGATCCGCCGTCCCGACGGCTCGGTCGTCAAATGCGACGATAACGCTTGCGTGATCATCAAAGGCGAAAAAGACAATCTCGACCCACGCGGCACGCGCGTTTTCGGGCCCGTGATGCGCGAGCTGCGCGACCGCGGCTTCTTGAAAATTGCCTCGCTTGCGCCGGAGGTGCTGTAATGCCGAACCTCATCAAGGGTGATACCGTGATGATCCGTCGGGGCAAAGAGAAGGGCAAACGCGGCACGATCAAGGCGATTTTCCCTAAAGCGGGCGCTGCCACGGTCGAAGGTTTGAATATCGTCAAGCGTCACACCAAGAGCACGGGCCAGCAACAAAGCAACATGGGCGGCGCCACCGGCAACGGCGGAATTATCGAAAAAGAAAATCCGCTGCCGCTCTCGACGCTGATGTTCGTCTGCGAGAAGTGCAACACGCCCACGCGCGTCCGCCAACAAGCGGGTCCAAACGGTTCGCGTCAACGCGTCTGCGTGAAATGCGGCGAGCCGGCACGTGAAAGCGCAAAGGGATAATCATGGCAGAACTTCGCTTAAAAACCAAATACAATTCCGAAGTCCGCAAAAAATTGCAGGATAAGTTCGGCTATAAGAACGTCAACATGATTCCCAAGTTAGAAAAAGTCGTCATCAACATGAGCGTCGGCGACGCCATTGCCAACAGCAAGATATTGGATGTCGCGGTTAACGAGCTGCAGGCCATCGCCGGCCAAAAAGCCGTCGTGACCAAAGCCAAGAAGTCGATCGCGGCGTTCAAGCTGCGTGAAGGCATGAACATCGGCGCCAAGGTCACCTTGCGCGGCGAACGTATGTACACGTTTTTGGACAAGCTGTTCAACATCGTGCTGCCGCGTATTCGCGACTTTCGCGGCCTCTCGCGTAAGTCGTTCGACGGACGCGGCAACTACAACATGGGCCTCAAAGAGCAGTTGGTCTTTCCGGAGATCAACTACGACAAGGTCGAGAAGGCCCGCGGCATGGATATCGTTATCGTGACTACGGCCAAAACCGACGAAGAAGCGATGGAATTTCTTACCGAGATGGGTCTCCCACTCCAGAAGGTACGGGCATAATGGCTAAGACTGCATTAATCGAGAAATCTAAACGGACGCCGAAGTTTTCGACGCGCGCCCACAACCGCTGCAAAGTGTGTGGCCGCCCGCGCGGATACTATCGCAAGTTCGGGATGTGCCGCATTTGCTTCCGCGAAAACGCGCACAAAGGCTTCGTGCCCGGCATCACCAAGGCGTCGTGGTAGGCTGATATGGGAGTAATTACCGATCCGATCGCCGACCTGCTGACGCGCATTCGCAACGGCAACACCTCGAATCATAAAACGGTCGACGTGCCGGCTTCAAAGATGAAGATGGCCGTCGTGCAGATTCTCAAAGATGAAGGCTTCATCACCGATTTCGAACGCCACGAAGAAGGCCCGCAAGGCGTTATTCGCGTGACCCTCAAGTACGGTCCGGAAAAAGAGAAAGTCATCACGGGTCTGCGTCGCATTTCGCGTCCCGGCTTGCGCGTGTACACGAACAAGACGGAAATCCCGCGCGTCCTGGGCGGCTTGGGGCTGGTCATCATGTCCACGTCCCGCGGCATCATGTCCGGCAAACGCGCAAAAAAAGAAGGCTGCGGGGGCGAAGTCCTCGCTTACGTGTGGTGATCAAATATGTCTAGAATTGGAAAACTGCCTGTTGCCGTGCCGAGCGGCGTTAAAGTGGACCTCAAAGAGAACGAAGTGCACGTGAAGGGGCCCAAAGGCGAACTGAGCCAGCACGTACTTCCGCACGTCACAATTTCGCTCGACGGCGAGACGCTCAACGTCGCGCGTAAAGGCGATAACAAAGACCAGCGCGCGGCACATGGCCTGACGCGTACGCTGATCAACAACATGATCGAAGGCGTGACCAAGGGCTTTCGCAAGAGTCTGGAGATTCAGGGTGTCGGCTATCGCGCCGCTAAGAGCGGTGAGAAGCTTAACTTGACGCTCGGGTATTCGCATCCGGTCAGCTACGACGCGCCCAAAGGTATCGGCTTTACGGTCGAAGGGACCAACAAAATTCACGTTGACGGAATCGACAAACAGCAAGTGGGCCAAGTCGCAGCGGAGATCCGCAGTCTTCGTCCGCCCGAACCTTATAAGGGAAAAGGCATCCGTTACGAAGGCGAAGTCGTCCGCAAGAAGCTCGGTAAAGCGGGCAAGGCAGGTAAGAAGTAATGGGCGCAGTTTCTAAGGATCTCTCGCGTCAGAAGCGGCACCGCCGTTTGCGCGTGAAGCTTTCCGGTTCGGCCGAGCGTCCGCGCTTGTTGATTCGCCGTACGTTGCATCACATCTATGCAACCGTCGTTGACGACGCAAAGGGACACACGATTTGTTCCGTCTCCACGCGCGACAAGGCAACCGCGGATGGGCTCGCTTCCAAAACGAACCTCGACGCCGCCAAGAAAGTCGGCCAAGCTGTCGCCGTTAAAGCGAAGGAAGCCGGCATCAACTCCGTCGTGTTCGACCGGAGTGGATTGAAGTATCACGGACGCGTAAAAGCGCTCGCCGACGCCGCGCGCGAAGCCGGACTGGAGTTTTAGGATATGAATTATCGTGGGGGTCGCGATCGCGACAACAGTGGATTTGAAGAAACCGTCGTACGCGTGAACCGCGTTGCGAAGGTGGTCAAAGGCGGTAAGCGATTTAGCTTCAGCGCGCTCGTCGTGGTCGGCGATCGTAAGGGCAAAGTCGGTTTTGCCATCGGTAAAGCGGGCGAAGTTCCCGAAGCGATCCGTAAAGCCGTGGAAGCCGCAAAGAAAAACGTTATCACGGTTCCGATGGTCGAGAAAACCATTCCGCACGCCTTGACCCATTCGGTCGGTGCGGCGCGCGTGATGCTCAAACCGGCATCGCCCGGTACCGGCGTTATCGCGGGTGGCGCCATGCGCGCCGTTCTGGAACTCGCCGGACTGCATGACATCGTCACCAAGTCGCTCGGCACGAGCAACCCGATCAACGTCGTTTTGGCGACGATCGAGGCCCTGCGCTTGCTGCGCACGGCCGAACAAGTTGCGCAGCTGCGCGGCAAAACCACCGCCGAAATTTTCGCGGCGTAGTTTTTAAAGAAAGATCGATATGGCAGAGAAGAAGAGCAGCGCGAAGAAGTCGCCTGCAAAAAAATCAACGGCTAGGGCAAAGTCCAGCACGAAGGCCGTTGCAACCAAAAAGACGGCAAGCCCCGCCGCCGCGCGCGGGACGGGTTTAGCGGCGTCTAAGGGCGGATTGACCTTAAGCCAGGTCATCCCCAACAAACATTCGCGTCCCAAGCGCACGCGTGTCGGCCGCGGTCACGGTTCGGGCATGGTCAAGACCGGCGGCGAAGGCGGCAAGGGTCAGACCGTTCGCTCGGGCGGCGGCAAGGGTCCCGCATTCGAAGGCGGACAGACGCCGTGGGCGCGCAGGCTGCCGCATAACCGCGGCTATTCGCAAAAAGCGCGCGACATCGGTCACTTCCGCACCACGTTCGCAGTCGTCAATTTGCACGATCTCGCCGACTGGGATGCGTCCGTAGAAGTGACGCCGCAGACGCTCAAAGTCGCAAGGAAAATCAAGAGTCTCGAAGACGGCGTGAAAATCTTGGGCGGTGCGAGAGCCGGTAAGTCGCTTCCGGGCGGGTTGCGCTTTAAGGACGTGCTCTTCAGCAGTAGCGCGAGAGAAGCGCTCAAGGCTGCCGGCGCAGCGATCGAAGGCGAATAGCCTTGCTCAATACCTTTCGCGCGGCGCTGCTCGTTCCGGACATCCGTTCGCGGATCATGTTCGTATTCGGCGCGTTTACGCTCTTTGTGTTCATGATCCACGTGCAAATTCCCAATGTGAATCAGCAAGCGTGGGAAGCGGTGCTCAAAGGCGGCACGTTTTATAATTTCCTCGGGTTCCTCTCGGGCGGCGCGCTGCAAAAGCTATCGGTCATCGCAATGGGCATCACGCCGTACATCAACGCCTCGATCATCATGCAATTGATGACCGTCGTCTTGCCGCAGCTCGAAGAGATGGCCAAAAAAGGCGGCGAAGAAGGCCGCAAAAAGATCAGCCAATATACGCGCTGGCTCACGATCATCTTGGCGACGGTGCAAGCTACGTTCATGGCGCGTGCGATGAGCGCGAGCGGCGTGTTTTACGACCGCAGCGTGATGTTCACAATTTTCGTGATTCTCACGATGGTCGCCGGCACGATGTTCCTGATGTGGCTCGGCGAGCAAATCACCGACCGCGGTATCGGTAACGGCATCTCCCTCATCATCTTCATCGGTATCGTGCTGCGTTACCCCACGTACGCCGCGCAAACGATTCAGGGTACGGCGGGCGGCAGCATCTCCGTCTTCAACCTCTTCTTGTTTATCGCGATCGCGCTCGTAACGATCGTTTCGATCATCTTCCTGTATCAGGGCCAGCGCCGCGTTCCCGTACAACAGGCGCGCCGGACCGTCGGCCGCAAAATGTTCGCGGGACGATCGACCTACATTCCCCTACGCCTCAACAACGCAGGTGTTATCTCAATCATCTTTGCGATTTCGATTCTGTTG
>JALZBM010000027.1 GCA_030947385.1 Vulcanimicrobiota bacterium | reverse complement strand
CACTCAGGAAGAGGACGCCGATAATAATCGCTCTCATAACCTATGAATTCGAGGCCAAATGGCACCTTCCGCTACGCTTAATTACGTTTTGAGGTTAGTAAGCAGATTATTCCGAACATGATCGATGAAATTGATGCGATAATTTTGCGCGAACTTTTAGCCGACGCCCGGGCCAGTTACAAGAAACTGGCGCAAAAGGCGTTGCTTAGCGCCAATGCGGTCGCGGAACGTCTGCGCAAGATGCAGCGCGACGGAACGATTCGCAGCTTTAGCGTGGATGTGAGTCCGCAGGCGCTTGGGCAACGGCTATTTGCGCTTATCGACATGAGATTTGCAGCCGGCACCGTAGCGACGGACTTCGAGCGCGAACTTGCGGGCATGCGGCACGTGCTGAGTTACACGCTAACGACGGGCCGTTCCGATTGCATGCTCAAAGTCGCGGTTGCCGATCAAGACAACCTCGCACAAGTGCTCGATGACTTCCGCACGCGTTTTGGCGCCGTCGAGACGTACAGTCGCATTATCTTACGCGAACACTCTTACGCGCCCAAGATCTGAGGAAGATCAGTGAGTTCATAGTAAGGCCCTATTGACGCGTCCGCAGGATGGCCAATCTAACGGAAGCCGGTTCGTGGTTCGCCATCCTGTGCTCGTTCATTGTAAAATCCGGGGCGGGGCGGAAAGTCTTGTGGAAACGGCGTACCTGGGCCCCTGGAGAGGTGGCAGAGCGGTTTAATGCGGCGGTCTTGAAAACCGTTGAACCTTCACGGGTTCCGCGAGTTCGAATCTCGCCCTCTCCGCCACTCATGGCCGGCCGCGTTCTCCAACCGGCGTAACCTGCACCGTTAGTGGTTGATGGTTGAGGCGAAGCCGCCAAGGGCAGCCGGGTCGCGAGAGATAAGAAATTGTCATGGAAAAAGATGCTCGTTTCTCGCAAACGGCTATTCTATTCATGTCGTGGGCCGAACGTCTGGTAGTGCTGCTCGTTGGTTTGGCGCTCTTCGTGGTAGCTGCGGCAATCCTGGTGCGGGTCCTCGCCGTGCTTCCGTCACTATTCACGACCCCGACGGATACCTTACTGACAGCCGCGGTGAGGGTGTTGAATGATGTCTTGCTCATTCTCATGTTAGTCGAACTCGCCTCGACGATAATGCTCTCGCTGCGCGGCATCATGCTGACCGTGGAACCGTTTCTCATCGTCGGTTTTATCGCTGCGGTGCGCCGAATCTTGGTGATAACGATTGGTGAAGGTGCGTCCGGAAGTTCGCATGTAAGCGAACTCTATGTCTTGATTGCGCTGCTGCTCGCTTTCGTTGCGTCGATGTTCGTTCTGAATCTTCGAACTCGCATCCGCGCGAGGGTCATTCGCTCGGCCGATCCGGACCTTGCCGGGTAAGGCGGCTTCCAAGTGATGAAACGGAATTCTTTTGGTGGGAGCTAGCAGAATGAATCCTCCAAACCGGGGTTTGCTTCTCTCTCTGGGAATGGCGAGTTTCATCGCTCTCGTTGGATTAGGCATGGAAGCCGCTTCTTACAATCGATTTTGGCCCGCGGTTGTTTCAGTTAGTATATACTACAACGTCTTCGTGACTGTTTTCTTGCTGTATCCGCGCCCAGCCCACACACCCCGTAAGACGGAGCGCATCTTTCTCGTCCTGACGGTTCTCACCTTAGGCTCAACGGCGTTGCTGGAAATCGTCCAAATTTTTTCGAGAGACTGGTGGTGGCGCAGAGCGTCCGCAGAAGCGGCGCTTGGTGCGCTCACCGTGCTCGCCTGCTATTTTATTGTAAGGAAATCGAACGCCGGACGGCGGGGTGCAACGGGCGAGTCCTAGACGGAACGAACCCAAACACGCATACGGTGGGCGTTAGGGGCTACCGGTAAGCGTTTCCTTTAAGATAGCGCGGGAGCGTTATGGTGCGAATTCGCATTGAGCTTTTCGTATCCGTCCGCGAAAATATGGAAATGCACCGTCCGGTCTCACCCATTCGACCTCCGCGGACATTGAATCATCATACCGGCCTCCCGGCGATAGTCGCTGAAGCGTCCAATCCACGGAGTCAATCCGTCTAACCCGTAAGCGTAATGCCGCATCGCGGATATGCCGGCAACTTCACCGCGTTCGCCGAAGTCCACATCTCATGAAACCGTAGTCGGCCCGTCAGTAAGTGTGACTTGCGTCACGGATAAAAATAGGAATCATCGCCGCCGTTCGAATCCTGGCGTCCCAGAGAAAGCCCCGCCCGAGCCGGCTGCTGAGATTCCACCCAACGCTCGCCAGAACTACCGCAGTCACCAGCAGCCAACGCCTCACGTCAAGCAACTCCCGAACGCATCCGGGGTCGGCGTTCCCCAGCGTCACCGGCGTGCCTCGCAGCAAGCGCGAGCGGACAACTTATTCAGCGACAACGATTGTGAGCGTCATGTTTTTATGCCCGGGGCCGCATTCGATCGCACAATGGAGGACGTAGGTTCCTGCCTTCTTCGGCGTCACGTTGATTGAAACGAATTTGCCGTTTGGAATGACCGTGAGTGGGATGCCGAGTTCGGCCGAATGGATTCCGTGTACCCCGGAACTTGACGTTAGCCGGAGCCGGGTTGTTTGCGCGGCCTTGAGCGAAATCGAATTGGGAGAAAACTTCCAATTTGACGCCGTGATGGTGACGATTGGCGTGGCCGAGGCGGTGACAACGGGCGCCGCGCCCTTCGTCGCAGGCGATGACACGGGAGCGGGTGCAATCGCCGTTGCTTCTGGGGCAGGCGCCGCAATGGAACCGACTTTTTGGAGCGGCATCGTCCACCACAGCGAATACTTCCACGTCGGCGTCGCGTTTTGGGTCATCGCCGTTTCCATATACAAATGCAGATACGGCGCGAGATGGTAAGCAAAGTCGACGTTCCCGCTCTGATTCTTATTGCCGAAACCGTCGTTTTGGAATTCTTTTCGCACGGCGATCAACGCTTTGTCGCCGAGCGGCTTATAGAGTTCTATTGTGGCAGCAGTACTGCGCGAGGCGCCGAGCGGGTTGCCTGAGGCATCCTGACCGGCATTCGCGTCATATCCCATTTGATACATTGCGAAGATTCCCGGAAAGTGCCCGAGAGGATCGCGCTGGATGTAGGGCGTTAACGATGTATATTGATCGAAGCCGCCTTCGGCGAGCGGGAGTGAGCCGCGCGCGCCCATGACTCCGTATTCAAGCGGCTGCACGGGATTGGCGTACGCGAGGCGCCATTGCAGCGTTTTCTCGACGTCCTGCGAATACACGCCGGCACCGCCAAGATCGCCACCGGCGGCAAAATAGCCGACCTCGGCGTCGAGCGATTGTTTGACGTAGTTAAACTTTGCGCCCAACGATTTCCGTCGTTTTGATAGAGGTGTTCGCCCACGGAAAGTTCCGGCGTCGCGAACGACGCGAGATCGAACCATTGACTCAGTGGGGACGCGGTCGTTCCGGGCATTTTCCCGACGAAGAGATGTCCCTGACGGTGAAAGAGATTGTTAAACGTTACCCACGCCGTGTCCACTCCTCCGGCTTGTCCGTTCTGTGCAATCCACTGTTGGACGTGGAAAGTCACGTTTGAGTCGAAGGCTCCCGCTGCGTGCAACGCGATATTTCCGAACTCCGTGCGCGGGGCCGTTGCATCTTGTGAATTGTGCGAGTAGTTTGCGGTCTCGCCAATCCAGAAAGGCGTTGATCGATGGAGCGTATGCGCATCGATCGATGAATATCCGGTTCGCTGGATGTACCGTCCGTACGCATTTAAGGCCGGAACCTGCGTGTGACATACTTCGCATCTTAGGCCGGTGGATTCTGCGAACGGCGGCATCGCAATGGCAATCCCGGAGCCGGCAAGAGCGATGGCAGCAGTAGCAAATGCGACTCGCATTGCGCTCACAACGACCAAACACTTCACAATTATTTGATGACCTTAACTGTGAGGATCATATTGGCATGCCCCACTCCACAGAATACCGTGCAACGTGCGGTAAATGTTCCAAGTTTTTTAGGTGTGACTTCGACCGCAGTTGCCGCGCGGCCGATGTTGATCGGCGCGTTTACGCCGATGTCCGGAATGACGATTCCATGCGCGCCCTGAGTCGCCATGAAACGTAGTTTAGCGCGCTGATGGAGCTTGAGCGTTATGGTGGAGGGAACAAAAGCAAAGTTCTTTGCCGCGATGTTAATTTGGCGCTCGCCGGCGAACGCCGGCGCCTGCGAAAAGCCCGCGAGCGTGAAGATAAGGGCGAGGGTCAGGATTTTCAATGTGATACCTTTCCGTTGTCGTTCGCCCGGTGATTGTCACGAGGTCGAAGCTTGGATGGTATCGTTGTACACCGTCTTGAAGAACGAGTGGTGAAGTGGTCTTCACCGCGTCTTCTTAATTAGCGCTTCAGTTTGTATCCGACGCCGTACACCGTCGCCACGTATTCGGGTTCGCCCGGCTCGGATTCGATTTTGCGCCGGAGATTGTTAACGTGTCGATCGAGCGTACGCTCGAAGATCGACCCTTCGTCACCAAGCAAGTTTAAAAGCTGCGCTCGAGTGAAGACTTGATCTGGTGCGCGCACGAGAACTCGAAGAATTTCAAACTCCGACGGTGTGAGGTCCGCCGTTCTCCCGTCGACGCGAACTTCGTGCCGAGCCTCGTCGAACTCTAATCCCCGAATCTTAATGACCTTCTCGACCGTAGCCTCTCCGATCTCGGATACTCGTCGAAACAACGCGCGCACGCGTGCGACGAGTTCGCCGGGGGAAAACGGCTTCGTTACGTAGTCGTCGGCGCCCAACTCCAGGCCCACTATGCGGTCGATTTCCTCGATTCGCGCGGTAAGCAAAATCGTTGGGATCCGATGCGATTCGCGGCTCTGCCGGATGATGTCGAGGCCGGAGCCATCGGGTAGGTTGATGTCGAGGATCATGAGATCCGGCGGGGTGGCTGCGATAAGTTCCATCGCTCCGGCGACGTCGTAACGAAGAACCGGGACGAAGCCATCACGCTTAAGATACGCGTCGATGACATCCACGATTTGTTTTTCGTCGTCGACAACTAAGATGCGCTTTGTCATCGAGGTTTGCTTTCGCCATCGGCGCGCCGGTTGCCCGCACCGGCGCGAGTGTCAGGAACGCGTTAGCGAGCGAACGCGTGCGAGAATTTCGCGCAGCGAGTACGGCTTTGCCATAAAGCAGTCGGCTCCTAAATCCAGTGCGGTCATCGTATTTTTAGCGGAGCGCTCAATTCCTAACACGATCGTCGGGACGTGCCGGGCGCGTGCGGAGCGCAAGAGAAATGTAAGCCCTTCAAATCCGATCAGTTCGGAAAGCACGAGAACGACCGGATGTTCGCAGGAAAGATTTTGCTGCGCCGCTTTGACTGTCGGCGCGATGTCGGATTGAAAGCCACCGTCTTTGAGCGAATGGGCTAATTCTGCGGCAAGTACGTTGTTGGGTTCCACGATGAGTACCGAACTCATATCAGTACCGACGGTTGGCCGTTTCGCCGCGTGCGGGGGGTTGGAAGCTCGTGCAGGTGCGGCATGCTTCTAGGGTAGCGCGCGTTCGAGAAGGGCCTGGGAAGTCGGCGGGAAGTCCTACGCGAGTAAAGGTTGCTGCGAGGTGGGAAGTTCGATCACGAATGTTGCGCCGTTGCCTTCCTCGCTTTGAACGTGCGCGTTTCCGCCAAGCGAACGCAAAAGCCGGGAAACGACGCTGAGGCCGATTCCGCTGCCGTTCGCCGACCCGCCCGCCTTGCCGCGAAAGCCCTCGTCAAAAATGTGCGGAAGGTCTTCGGTTGGGATTCCAGGACCGCTATCGCTGACGGTAAGCGTGATTGCCGCATCGGGACGATCGCAAAGCAGCGCTACGTGTCCACCGGGTGGCGTGTAGCGCACCGCGTTGATCAAAACGTTGCGTAAGATTTGCCCCGTGCGTTGTGGATCGCCCCGATATTGCACGCAGTCGGGATGAAGTTCCGTGCACGGTGCAAAGTTGAGCGAAACATTTTTTGCCCGCGCCAATCCGTCGATAAGCGTCGCCTGCGCGGCGATCATCGCGCAAATATTGAAGTTTTCAGCAGGAGCGATCTGCGTTTTATCCTGCAGCATCTGCGTTGGACGGCGCCAATCGTCTAATAGTCCGGCCACCGACTCAAGTGCGCTGCGCATCCCGGTATAGCGCTCGGGCGTCGGCTCCAAGACGCCATCCATAATCCCCTCCAGATTCGCTTGCGCGATCGAAAGCGCGTTTCCAATTTCGTGCCACAACATCGATTGAGTTCGCGTCTTTGCAATGCGTTCTTGCGCAAGCTCCTCCAGCAGTCCGAGTAGTCGCTCTGCAACAGGATCGCTGCGCCGGACGAGCGTGGCACGGGCTTCGTCGATTTCGCCGGCGGTCGCAAGGTCGAGTGCGTGAAGCACGGTTTGAATCATGGGCTCATCTTAGCAGAGTAGACCGCATTGTAAGACGATATTGCAAGGATCGCATTACGGTCAATTTTGCTCACCTTATCGAACGCCCGGATCGGATACTTCGCGCGCATTAAGCTCTTCAATCGTCGGCCTGCTTTTTAGAAAGTCCCGATGCCGGCGCTCGACATATCGGCACAGTCTGCCGAGCAAGTGATCCATCGTTCCGTAGGCGAGCCGCTCTCCAATCAGGGCGTCAAAGGCTTGGCCGAGGCGGCCGGCCGGCGGCTCGTACGAACCTTGCAGCTCCAGGAGCGAGCCCAAAGATTGCGGACGGACCGTTACGAAACCCGAAAATCTTGGGAAAAGCGGCCAGTCCGGCCTCCATTCGAGGGTGAGGGCATCGTGCAGCCGCGCCGTATCGCTGCCATCGTCGACAATCGCGAACCTCGTATCGACCGAAGCGCGCGACGACGCCACGGCTTTCACCTTGAGGCGAGGATGCTCGCGCAAAAAATCCCCAACATATTCGATGACGCTGCTAAAAGGAGCGTCGACGTCGGTCGCGCGCAGAAGGTGGTTCATATGGCAATACTAACGGCGAGGCGAGAATCCGCCGGGAATCCCGTGAGAAATTGAGAAGAACTTCGGAAGCCGGTCCCCTCGAGCGTTCATAAATATTTCCATTGGGCATGATATTGTCTGCCAATCATGGACTTGTATGCCGAAAATTGAGCTAAGTCGTTCCGTCGGTCTGCCGGCAGATCTGATGAATTCCGAACTTTTGCACATCCTGCATTCGATCGAGAACGACGAACCGCCTCACGCCGGATTTTCAATCGCGGCGGACTTGCGTTCGCTGCATTTGCCGAGCGCCGGCATTATTGCGGTGCCGATTCGGGTTGAACGAGGAACGGCGCGCAACGCGGATGAGACGATCGCATTTTCGTTCTCGGCCAAAGACGGGAAGTCGTTCTTCCCATCGTTCTCGGGATCGCTTCGAAGCGATCCGGAAGGTCCTTCGAAATCGCGCATCCGGCTAATCGGAGCGTATGCTGCGCCCATGGGGATCGCCGGAGTAGTTCTTGACAAAACCCTCCTAAGCTCAGTCGCGAAACACACCCTTACCGCATTCTTAGAAACGCTTGTAAAAACGGCGGAGGCGTCGATTCAACGGCACGAGAAAGCGTCCATTCGCGAAGAGCGCTTCAATCACTAGGAGGGTTATGGAAGACGAACATTCGCAAGAAGAACGCGATGCTCCGTTGCCCGGCACGCTGCGATTCGTATTCGTCATGGGTGCGGGTTTTTTCGTTTGCTGGTTTCTCCTCTACGCGCTGTTGCGGAGCCGCTGGTAGTGCATATTCATAAATACGAGCGCTGGTGGATGTACTTTGGGCTCGGCATGCTGGCTGTTTTTCTGGGCGTCATCGCCTTTGCGGCGTTTGCCGACAATATCAATCCACCTACTGGATCCGTGGCAATCGATCCCACGAAGGTGGCACAAACTCCGCCATTCGACAAGCCCGGCCTGCGAAAATTGCCGGATGGCAGTTACGAAGCATACTATATCGCGCAAGTATTTTTTTTCAACCCGCAGTCCATAACGATTCCATCGGGCAGTAAGGTAACGTTCTTCGTCACAAGCCCTGACGTGGTTCATGGTTTCAACATTACACGGACCGATATTAACATGATGGTCGTCCCGGGCTGGGTCAATACGCAAGCGCATGTCTTTAAAGAGAAGGGGACGTACTTACTTCTTTGCCATGAGTATTGCGGGATCGGCCACCAAAACATGTTTTCGAAGATCGAAGTGCGGTAGTGGCCGCATTTCCCGCGCCCTCACCCGTCGTATTGCGCGAAAATCGCGTTGTCCTTGCCCACATCTACACGTCTACGGCGGCGATCGTACTTGGAGCGTGTTTCGGGGTGGTTCAGGGTCTCGCTCGGACCTCGGCATTTTCCGCACCGGCTTGGTTCGATTACTACCGAATACTGACGATGCACGGCGTGTTAATGGCGCTCGTATTTACGACCTTTTTTATCACGGGCCTCGGCTTATTTGTCACCTATCGCTCGATACCGCGGGAGCGTTCTCTGGCCTTAGGGTGGTTCGGTTGGGCGCTCATGCTCTTTGGCACGGCGATGGCGGCGGTGACCATTTTGCGAGGCGACGCAACGGTGCTCTATACATTTTACGCGCCGCTCAAAGCGTCGCCATACTTCTATATCGGCGCAACGCTGTTGATTCTCGGGACCTGGGTAGTCGGATACGAAATGTTCGATAACGTTTGGCACTTCCGCCGCAACAACCGCCGATCGCCCGTTCCGCTCGTGGTTTTCGCGACCGCCTCGACATTCTTGATGTGGTTCATCGCGACCATCGGCGTCGTGATTGAGATGTATTTTCTCATTCCCTGGGCCTTCGGTTGGACTCCCGGCATCAACGTGATGCTGACCCGCATGCTGTTTTGGTACTTCGGGCATCCGCTGGTGTATTTCTGGATCATGGGAGCCTATATTATCTGGCACAACATCGTGCCCACGCGCTATAACGGGAACGTTTTTAGCGATGGCCTCACGCGTTTAACGTTCCTCATGCTGTTGCTGCTCTCAACACCGGTCGGCATCCACCACGAATTTATGGAGCCGGCCATCGCCTCGACATGGAAAATGCTGCATACCGTGATGACGTATGGAGTCGCTATCCCGTCATTTCTGACGGCATTCGCGATTTTTGCTTCGTTTGAAATTGCTGCCAAGAAGCTCGGCAAGAAAGGCTTCATGCAGACCGTGTCATCGCTTCCCTGGAAGGATCCCGTGTTCGCCGGAGCCGGCTACGGCATGCTCCTCTTCATATTGGGAGGCTTTGGCGGTTTAGTAAATGCCTCGTACAGCATGGACGCTCTGATTCACAACACGATTTGGATCGTCGGGCACTTTCACGTTACGGTCGGCGGACCTGTAGCCCTAACGTTCATGGGAGCGGCGTATTGGCTCGTTCCGAAGTTGACCGGACGCACGCTCTGGCGGCCGGACATCGCCCTGTGGCAAGTTCGGATATGGTTTTTTGGGATGCTGACCATGTCGATCTCGATGCACATCGCGGGTCTGTTGGGTGCACCGCGGCGCACGGCGGACGTCAGCTACCTCGGCGCTGCTACCGCGAATACGTGGGAGCCATGGATGCTGATTGCTGCCGCAGGCGGGTTCTTTTTGTTCGTGAGTATCGTCATGTTCGCCATCGTGGCTGTTGGGACGGCGCTAAAAAATGAGCGTTACGAAGACATGCGCGTACAATTCGCCACAACGGCTCCCGGATCGGATGTTACCCCCGCGATTCTTCAGCATCTGTTTCGCTGGGGAGCGGTGGCCCTATTGCTTGCGATTCTTGCTTACAGCGGTCCCGTGAACGACATGGCGCATCATCCGGGATATCTCGCGCCCGGCATGCGCACTTGGTGATGGGAACGCCCTCACGTGCAACGGCCAACCCGCGCTAGAGGAATCGAACGGCGACGATTGCGATGTCGTCGCGGCGTATGCCGCCGCAGAAGTCGTCGACCTCTTTAAGAATGGTCTGCACGATTTGCGCTTCGGGAAGATCTTTGTTTGCAAGAGCAACCGCAATCAAGCGTTCCATGCCGAATAAGTCTCCAGCGGGGTTACGCGCTTCGGTCACGCCGTCGGTCGTACCGACAAAGACGGTGCCGGCGGAAATTTCCACAAAGGCCTGTTTGAACAAGTGGTGCTGATCGTCGAAGATGCCGATCAGCGGCGCCGTCGGCGCAAGCGGTATGACCCGTGCGTCCGGGCAGATGAGGAAGACCGGTTCGTGACCGGCGCATGTGTAGTGCATCAGCCGGCGCGTCGGGTCGATGCTGCCGAAGAAGACGCTGGCAAATGATTCGACCTTTTCAAACGCGTTATTTTCTAAATACAATCGGTCGAGCGCACGGATTACTCTCTCAGGAGTCATGCCGGCCGAAGAGTAGGCGCGCAGGCCGTATTTGATCATTGCGGCGTGAACGGCGGCTTGCGGCCCCTTGCCGGCGATATCGGCGATTGCAACTGCGACGGCGTCGTTGTCGTAGTGGTACACATCTACGATGTCGCCGCCCGTATTACCCTCGGCGAGTTTGTAACCTACGCCATAAGATATCCCCGGAATGCTGATGTCGTTCTGTGCAAATAAATGTTGCACGAGGACTTGCGCGGCCTCTTCGGTTGTTGCTTGATACGGTAAGCTCTTTTTGACGACAACGCTAGCGGAGCCTCGCTTATGACGGCGGGACGAAATGGTCGGCTTGGTTTCTATACCCTCGGGGCGCGCTTCTGAGGGCTGTCTGATCATCACTCTGGCTTTCGAGCCGTGCGCCGATGGACCCCTACGGGTATCGTTGCGGCAGGGCTAACTTTACATCGAATTGTTACGGTCGTGGGACCGCCGCTTACCAGCCGGAGGCGCCCTACGATTCTACCTATCTACCGTTCGTTGCGGTGTCGTACCATTTTGAGAGGTCGCTTTTGAACTTCGCTTGGGCGGACGGATTGAGGTATACCATGTGGCCGGAAGGATAAAAGCCATACGTGATGTGCTTTTGCAGGTCCGGCGCAATCTGCAGATGTTCCAGCGTGTAGACCGTTGCGTAGTAGGGCGTTGCAAAGTCATAGTCGCCGTTACCGGAGAAAACGCGCAGATGCGGATTTGACGACATCGCTTCGGCGAGGTCCGGTGCAACGTTCGTCGGTGGATCGTTGCCGTTATGCTTAAAGTCCCATCGCGCGCCGAGTTGACCGCCATACGACGTCGGCCGGTACTGGAGATTGCTGTCGTAGTTGAGCGTCTGACGGATGTACTGATTGAACTGACCGACGAACGCGCCGGACATGGCAACGTCCGAGGGATCCCAGCTCGGACTTTCGGCGGCTCCGTCGATGTCGTGCGTCGTAAAGCGCGAGTCGTAGCGGCCGACGATCTGATTTTCGTTGCGCAGCAATTCTTTGGAATAGCGCCGGTATGGAATGCGCAGATTCGACTCGCGGATGTACTGCGGCGAAAGCCCCAAATATCCGTGCAGCGCGCTCACGATGCGGTCGGACTCTGCGGGGCTCAAGTCGGATCCTTGGGCCAGGGCGTGCATGTATTCACCCGAAGCGAAACGTTCGACGTTTTTGAGAAACACGGGCAAACTCTGTCCGCCGGACGATGCTTTGTGGTGATACCACGCGGTCGCGGCTTCGGTCGGCAGATACAGCATGTACGCCCAATCGCCTCCGGCGATCGGCTGACCGCCGTTGAGCGTACCCAGTCCGAAGTTCAGAATCGACGAGAGTAGCACGACCCCGTTCATCTCGACGCCGGCGTGCTGCAGCATGTTTACGAGAACGCAGTCCCGCGTGGTACCGTAGCTTTCGCCAAACAGAATCTTCGGGGAATTCCAGCGATTGTATTTGGAAAGATAGCGTTGAATGAACTGCGTGAACGCGCGCCCGTCTTGATCGACGCCCATGAAGTCCTTGGGATCGCCCTTACCGATCACGCGGCTGTAACCGGTGTTGGGCGCGTCGATAAAAACTTCGTCGGTTTTGTCGATCAAGCTTTGCGTGTTATTGACCATTTTGAACGGCGCGGGACCGGTCGGTGCACCGTTGACGGTGACCACTTTTACCGGGCTGTAGGAGCCCATGTGCAGCCAAACGCTCGAGCTGCCCGGTCCGCCGTTATAGAAAAACGTTACCGGGCGCTTGTTGAGATCTGCACCGTCTTTGGTGTAGGCAACGTAGAAGAGGCGCGCGGTCACTTCTTCCTTGTCGTTTTTTAGGGTTAACGTGCCGGCGCGCGCCGTATAGGGAATCGACTGCCCGCCGACTTGCGCGACGTGATGGGTAAGCGCATCTGGAATCTCGCGCGGCAGTCGCGGCGATTTGTGTGCGGGCGCCGCCGCCAGCATCGCGATTGCCGTGCAGAGAGCGAGGTAGCGTTGCGTGTTGTTCATTACCATGCTCTCCTAATGCCCCTGCGCGCTGTCATAAAAGCGCGAAAGATCGTTCTTGAACTGCGAAAGGGCCGAGTCGCGTAGATAGACCATGTGTCCCGATTCGTAGAAACCGTAGCTGATATTTTGTTGTAACTGGGGTGCGAGCTGTAGGTGCTTGAGCGTGTAAACCGTGGCGAAAAACGGCGTCGCGAAGTCGTAGTAGCCGTTGGCCGAGAAAACACGCATGTTCGGATTCTGCGTCATCACGTTCGCAAGATCGGGCGCAACGTTCGGCGGGTTTTGTTTATCGTGCGAAAAGTCCCACGACTTTCCGTTGGCGTAGATAATGTCGTAAACGTTCGGGCGGTACTGCAACGGAGTCGTATAGGCAAGATCGCTGCGCAGATATTGATTGATCGCCGTGGTAAAGGGTGCGTCAATCGAAGAATCGGTTGCGTCCCAGTCGGTGCCTTCAGCCGCGCGGTCCAGGTCGAACGTTTGGTATCGGCCGTCAAGGCGTCCGTATACGATACCTTGGGAACGGCCGACCTCTTTTAAGAAGCGATAGTAGGGAACGCGGATGTTTGAGTTACGAACGTATTGTTCGGAGACTCCCAGATAAGCGCTGAGTTTTTTTACGATGTCTGCCCGCTCGGATGCACCGAGCCGGTCGCCTTTGGAAAGCGCCGTCAGATAGTCGTTCATTGCGAAATGCTCGACGCTGGCAAGGAACGCCGGCATGTCGGCGGGTTTATTGCGGATCTTATTATGGTACCACGCGGTCGCGGCCTCGGTCGGCAAATAAAACACGTAGGCCCAGTCGCCTCCGCCGATGGGATCGCCGTTTCCGTAATCCAGCCCATAGTTCAGAATCGATGAAAGCAGCACGACGCCGTTGAGCGCGATACCGTGCTGCAGCAGCCAATTGGAGAGCGCTCCCGAACGCGTCGTGCCATAGCTTTCACCAAACAAGAACTTCGGTGAGTTCCAGCGGCCGAATTGCGTGAGGTAGCGCTGAATGAATTGTCCGAACGCCGCGGCATCTTGATCCACGCCGAAAAAATCTTTGCGATCCGCGGTATGAATGATGCGTCCGAATCCGCTGTCCGGCATGTCGATAAACACAAGATCGCTCTTATCGAGCAAGCTATAGGCGTTATCGGAAATGCGATAAGGCGGCGGCCCCGAGGCTGCGGCGTCGGCCGGAGACACGCGCACGGGACCAATCGAACCCATGCGCAGCCACATCGTCGAACTTCCCGGGCCGCCGTTATAGATAAACGTGACGGGACGGCGTGCTCCCTCGGAGCCGGCCGTGTAGGCCGTGTAGAAAATGTGCGCCGAGGGTTGATCTTCGTCGTTGTGCAGCGTGATGGTACCGGCGCGCGCCGTGTAGGCGAGCGGCGTCCCACCGATCGTCACGGTGTGTTGCGTAACGGAGTCGGGCGTCTGCCCGGCCGGCTCTGCATCGGCGACGGCGGCTTTCGGCGCCGGTTTGGCTTGCGCGCTTGCGGGAAGTGCCGGCACGAACGTGCATGCCCAGACCGGAAAAAATAGGAAGGCGCAAAGCGTTTTCCTTAAAACGTTCATAGGAACGGTTAATCGTCGTTTAGTGGTTGCGCCCCTTTAAGGCCAAAGCACTGACACACCGCGCTTCGGAAAGCGGGGAGTCACAGCAGTTTTTGCAGCGCGCGGATGCCGTCGGGCGGGCCGGCGGCAACGATTTCATCGCCGGATGCAAGGATGACGTCCGTGGGGCGAAACAGCATTTTACCGCCCCGTTTGAGGGCGAGTATGATGACCCGATCGTCACTAGGCGCAAGCGATCGTACTTCGCGGCCGATGAGCGCGGAGTCGATCGGAACCGTAAAATCTTCGAGCATGAGCTGTCCGTTGTTCGCCGATAACACCGTATCGACGAATTCCACCGCGGTCGGACGCATCGCAAGCGAAGCCATTCGCCTGCCGCCGATCGTGTACGGTGAAATAATGCGGCTGGCTCCCGCGAGGCGCAGCTTCGGTTCGGCGTCTTCGCGATTCGCACGTGCAACGATGAACAGTCCCGGATTGAGCACGCGCGCCGAGAGCGTGACGTAGATGTTGTTTTCGTCGCTGTCAACCGAGGCCACGAGGCCGAGTGCGCGAACGACGCCGGCGGCTTTAAGCGTTTCTGCATCGGCGGCGTCGCCGTTGATGACCGTCAAACCCTCGCCGGCAGCGCGCGCAAGGGAATCGGGGTTGATATCGATGACGACGAACGCAACGTTCTCCGCCAGAAAATTGCGCGCAATTTCGCGGCCGACCCGGCCGTAACCGCAGAGAATAAAGTGCTTGTCCATCTTGGATACCCGCCTTTGCATTCGCCGCTCGCCGACCGCGACGCCCAAGCGCCCCTCGATGACGTATCCGATCAGACCGAGCAACGTATAGGTAAGGACGCCGAAACCGACGATGACCACGACGATCGTCCACCATCTGCCCGCAATATCCAGCGGACGTGGTTCGCCCCCGCCGACCGTCGTGATCGTGGTGACCGTCATATAGAGCGAGTCGAACCAGCTCCAGCCTTCGAGCATCGCATACCCGGCCGTACCGATCAAAACGACCAGCAGCAACAGCACCGCAGCCACAAGCAGGCCCTTGCGAACCATCCGACTTCAATTCCAGGAACCGTCATGCTTTCCGTTATTCTGACACTGCATGTCAGGTTTCGTGCGTCATACTGGAGCGATGCAGCAAACCGGAGCGTTCAGTATCAGCCCACGTGGCACATCGTCCTTCCCGGTGGATCCGATACGGTTAGCATTTTGCGTGGATGGTTTTCGCGAACATGCCGGCGTTTTTCTCCGTCCGTGCGCCCACGGCACGATCCAAGCGAAGGTGTACGGAGCGCGCGATATTCTTGGCGTGCAAAAGCATATCCAACGTCTGCTCTGCGAGGGTCTGATCGGCGCCGCATTTTCGGGCGCGGCTTTTCACTGTTCTTCCTACGAGGCGGCGGCATGGACCGTGCTGGCAGAAAATGGCGGTCCAATCAAAGCGCAAGTGCTGCGAGACCGGCTGGCGCTAGAACTCGGCGAAACGTTCGAACTGGGCGGCGAACGCCGCAGCGCGTTTCCGATTCCCAGCCGGTTGCTTAAGGTAAGCGCGAGGCGCGGCCTTGGCCGCGCGCAGGTACCGAATCTGCATGCGGTTGCAACCGCCGCGCTGCAAGGAAAATTCGATCCCCGCACCCGGTCTGCACCGGCCCTCTTTGAACCGGTGGGCCAGGCACGCGTCTACTAATGCGCGTACACGGCGCCCTCTTGCGCATCCATCTTCTGCGTGACCGGATGGGTCGAAAAATAATCTACCGCGCGCGTGATATCAGCCATGAGCAGGTCAGCCATGTCGCGGCTGAATCCGTGCCGCACGAGGATGCGCATGACCGCGAAATTTTCGAGGTTCGGCACCATCGTGTACGCGGCGATTTGCCAGCCGCGCGAACGTAAACGCTCCGAGAGATCGAAC
>JALZBM010000129.1 GCA_030947385.1 Vulcanimicrobiota bacterium | reverse complement strand
GTGGACGTTCGTTGAAACCGGCGGCGTCACGAAGGTCGTTCTGAGTGTTGACTACGATTTCGGGGTTCCGGTGCTCGCCGAATTGATCGGCCCGACCCTGCAACGCAAGGTGCAAGAGAATAGCGAGATGATGTTAGCAGCGCTCAAACGCGAAGCCGAAAAACCATGACCGTAAACACGAGCAAGTTCTGTTTCGTGGTCCATCCACTCTCGCTCGAGGACGTTGTGCGGTACGAGCCGAGTGCCAAGGGTAAGGGCGAGCCGATCATTCGCAAAATCCTGGAATGGCTGCCGGCCTACGCCGCCGTGCACGTGACGGGCGTTCGCACGCCGGACGGACGCGAAACCGAAGGCTGGTTCGTGGCTGCAACGTTGCTGCCTGATCAAATGATCGACTTCCCGCGCGATAAGGTCTACGACCTCATTGTCAACGCCATCAAGATCGGCGCGGATCTCGGTGCGAATGTGGCGGGGCTCGGCGCGTTTACGGGCGTCGTGGGCGACGGCGGGATAACGATTAACGAGCGTTCGCCGATTCCCGTAACGACGGGCAATTCGCTCACGATTGCGGCGGGCATTGCGAGTTTCTTCCGAGGTGCGCACGAGATGGGCATCGAGCCCGCCGAGGCGACCGCAGTTGTCGTCGGCGCAACGGGATCGATCGGTTCGGCGTGCGCGCGTTTGATCGCGCCGCGCGTCAAAAATGTGATTCTGGTCGCACGCAACGAAACGCGTTTGCGTAAGTTCCACGAATCCATCAAAGACGGTCTGCCTTGCACGTCTTCGTACACGACGGATATTTCTGCAGGGGTTCGGCAATCGCAATTGATTCTGACTGCTACATCGTCCACGCAGGACGTCATCGAGCCCGAGGATTTGCAGACGGGTGCGGTGGTGTGCGAACTGTCGTTGCCGCACGACGTTAGCCGCCGCGTGGCGCTCGAACGGCCGGACGTGCTCGTGACCGAGGGCGGCAACATGGTCGTGCCCGGTAATCCGCGGTTCGAACAAGTGCGCCGTCCCGGCACGGAATTCGATCTCAACTTGCCGGCGCGCACCGCGCTTGCGTGCATGTCCGAAACGATGGTACTCGCGCTGGAGAATCGCTGCGAACCGTATACGCTCGGCCGGGGGATCGAACTCGAAAAGGTCGTCGAAATCGAGCAGCTCGCCGCGGGCTGCGGTTTCACGCTGGCGGATATGCGTGCATTCGACGCCGCGATTACGCCGCAAAAGATCGCCGCCGCACGTGCCGCGGCGCAAGAACGCCGCAAGGTGACCGCATGAAGAAAATCGTTTCCGTTTCGCTTGGCTCATCCTCGCGCGACCATCGAGCGAACGTGACGTTGCTCGGCGAAGATTTTGAAATTTCGCGCGAGGGAACGGACGGCAAGCTGGACGTTGCGTTGAAGAAAATCGAAGAACTCGACGGGAAAGTCGATGCGATCGGTTTGGGTGGCATCGACGTGTATTTGTACGCCGGCAAAAAACGCTTCGCGCTTCGAGACGGATTGCGACTGCTTCATGCCGCGAAAATCACGCCGGTAGTGGACGGAAGCGGTTTAAAGAATACGCTCGAGCGCGAAGCAATTGCGTTTATCCAGGGCGATCTGGGTGTGAACCTCAGGGGCAAAAAAGTCTTGATGGTGAGCGCGCTCGACCGGTTCGGCATGGCGCAAGCGTTCGTGGACGCCGGCGCGGACGTGCTCTTCGGCGACTTTATCTTCGCGCTCGACCTCGACAAGCCGGTCCGCGGGCTGGCGGAATTTGAAGAATTGGCCGAGAAATATCTCCCCGACGCGTGCAAGCTGCCGTTTCAATTTTTCTATCCGACCGGCGCCAAGCAAGACCGACCGCCGCAGCCGAAATATCCGCAATACTATGAAGAAGCGGAGATCATCGCGGGCGATTTCCATTTCATGCGTCAGTTTATGCCGGATCATTTGGACGGCAAGATGGTGCTGACCAATACACTGACATCCAAAGATGTCGAAGAATTGCGCAAGCGCGGCGTGCGTACGCTCGTGACGACGACGCCCGATTTTGCGGGCCGCTCGTTCGGAACGAACGTCATCGAAGCGGCGCTGCTCGCGCTCCTCGGCAAAAAGTGGGACGACGTGACACCCAAAGATTACGAGCGCGTCCTCAACGAGTTGCATTTACACCCTCGGGTGATCGACCTGGCAGCAGCCTTATGAGCGAGCATCCAACCGTCTTTCTGGGGTTCGATCATCTCGACGTTCGTGTATCGTCGCTGGCCGCGGTCGAACAATTTTACGATCTCTTGATGCCGGCCCTGGGCCTGCCGGTAAAACGCTATGCATTTGTCGCGGGTGATGAGTGGCGCACGGTCACGTCCACCGATATTTACAATGCGGTCGAATACGTACAAAGTGCTCCATCCGGGACGGCGGCAACTTTTATCGGGATCATCGAAGATCTGGAAATGCAGGCAACGCGAACGCGCGTCGCTTTTCCCGTGCCCGACCCGGCTTCGTTACAGACCTGGGTCGCGTTCCTAACCGAAATCAAGGCGCGCGACGTCGAGTTGTCGTCCGACTTCGTCGCTTATCCGGCCGTGTTCTTCGAAGATCCCGCCGAAACCAAATGGGAAATCTGCGCACGGCGATCCGATCCTTAGGTTCGTCCGTGACTATCCTTCGAACCAACCGCTTGGCTCGACTGCTAGGTTGACGTTTATTTGTTTGACTTCGGTGTACGCCTCGTACCCGTAGGTGCCGAGTTCGCGGCCGATGCCCGACTGTTTGTACCCGCCCCACGGAGCCTCGTTGTACGTCGGATGATACGTGTTGATCCACGTTATGCCGGCGCGCAGTTTCTTGATCACGCGGTGCGCCTTTGCCACGTCTTGCGTAAAGACCGCTGCCGCCAAACCGTAGACCGTGTCGTTTGCCAACTTGATTGCGTGCGCTTCGTCTTTGAATGTTTGTACGACGAGCACCGGGCCGAAAATTTCTTCTTGCACGATGCGCATGCGCGGTGTCGTGTTCGTGAAGATGGTCGGCGCGATAAAGTTGCCGGTTTGCGATGTGCCCGGCGCATGAACGCCCCCGCACAGAAGTTTCGCGCCTTCGGATTTACCGATCTCGATGTATTTTTGAACGCGTTCCATTTGTGTCTTTGAAATCAGCGGCCCCATCTCGGTCTTTGCGTCGAATCCGTCTCCGACGCGGATCATGTTTGCCCGCTCCACGAGACGCTCTACGAAACGGTCGTGCAGCGACTCCTCGATCAGCAATCTCGAGCCGGCCGAGCAGACTTGCCCCGCATTGGCGTAAATGCCGAAGAGCGCGTAGTCGATTGCCGTATCGAAGTCGGCGTCCGCGAAAACGACGTTCGGTGATTTGCCGCCGAGTTCGAGTGAGATCTTTTTCAAATTTCCGGTTGCAGCCGTCATGATGGAGCGTCCCGTCGCCGTACCGCCGGTGAACGCAATTTTATCCACCAAATGGCTTTCGGCAATTGCCGCGCCAACAACCGGCCCCGCGCCGAGCACGACGTTGACCACACCCGCCGGAAACTCGAGTTCCTCCATCAACATCGCTAGACGCAATGCGGATAGCGGCGTCATTTCCGAGGGTTTGAGGACGCATGTGTTGCCTGCGGCCAGCGCCGGGGCAAGCTTCCACACCGCCATAAGCAAGGGATAATTCCAGGGGACGATCTGTCCGCAGACGCCGATCGGTTCGCGCACGACCATGGTTTGCGACGGCGCGGGGACATCGAACGTCTGTCCCGTCGGTTTGGTCGCGAGGCCCGCGTAGTAGCGAAAGCAGTTCGCCGCATCGGCGGCGTCGTATTGCGTTTCGCGCAGCGGCTTGCCGTTGTTGAGCGTGTCGATTTGCGAGAACTCCTCGCCGTGTTCGTCGATCTTGTCTGCAAGGCGCATCAAGAGTCGCGCGCGATCTTGGGCAAACATCTCGCCCCAGGGTCCGGTGTCGAAGGCCTGACGGGCCGCGCTAATCGCGCGGTCGGCATCGGCGCGCGTCCCTTCGGCGACCGTTGCGATGGGTTCACCGGTCGCCGGATTGAGCAGCGTGCGTGCGCCGCGATCGGACGCGCCGCTCCACTTGCCGCCGATAAACATTGAAAGCACGTTGTCTTGCGCGGGCAAGCCGGTGAGCAGCGAATGGGGTGCAGCTTTACGCGTTAAGGTCTCCATTTATTCCTACCTTGCAATCGCGACGGGCGACATGGCATCCAGAGAATCGCGCAGCGCTGCGCAAACAAAGTCCGCTTCTTTTTCGGTAATTGTCAGCGGCGGCTCGAAGCGAATCACTTTCGCATTAACGAGCGTTCCGCTCACGAGCACGCCGCGGTCGAGCATGTGCTTGGCAAGGCTGAAGCCATTCTCATGCGTGTTGAATTCCAGCGCCATTAAGAGTCCTTTGCCGCGCACGTCGGTGACGATGTGCCGGTGCCTCTGCGCCGCCGCGCGCATGCCGGTGAGCATTCGTTCGCCCAGAACCCCCGCGCGTTGCGGCAATTCGTCTTCGATGAGAACGTTGATCGTGGCGAGTGCCGCCGCGCACGCAAGCGGGTTGCCGCCGAAGGTCGTGGTGTGCAAGAACGGATTTTTGAACAGCGATGAAAAGACGGCTTTTGTTCCGATGCATGCGCCCGCTGGAACAACACCGCCACCGAAGGCCTTTGCAAGACACAAAAGATCGGGCACGACGCCGTAGTGTTCGCAGGCAAACATTTTACCGGTGCGCCCCATGCCGGTTTGCACCTCGTCCAAGATCAGCAGCGCGCCGTACTCATCGCAGAGTTCGCGCACGCGCGGCAAGTAGTCGTCTGAAGGGATATTGACGCCGCCTTCGCCTTGAATGGGCTCGAGGAGCACGGCCGCAACGTCTTCGCCGACCATCTTCAGGGTGGAAAACATCCGGCGCAGTGCCTCGATATTGTTAAACGGGACGTGTTCCATGTTGGGCAGCATCGTGCCGAACGGACGGCGGAACTCGGCCTTCGCACTTGCGGAAAGCGCGCCGTAGCTCTTGCCGTGAAAACCCTTGGTGGCGGCGACGATGGAAATCTTCGTCGGATCGTACGCCCGCGCGAGTTTGAGAGCGGCTTCGATGGTTTCGGTGCCGCTGTTGCAGAAGAACGCGTATTCTAAATTGCCGGGCGTGAGCATGGCAAGCGTTTTCGCAAGCATCGCGCGTAACGGATCGAGTAAGTCTTGGCTGTGCAGCGGCTGTCGGCGCAACTGATCGGTAACGGCTTTGACGACTTTGGGGTTGCGGTGGCCGACATTGAAAATGCCGAAGCCGCCCAAGCAATCGAGATATTCGCGGCCGTTGACGTCGCGGTAACTGTTGGGACCCGCATCTTCCCATTCGACCACGGCGGAGGCGACATCGTCGGAGGTTGCTTTGCGGTATTCCAAAAAACCGGGATTGACGTGTTCGCGGAACGACGCGACGGTTTCTTTCGTAATCCACTGCGCGTCTTGCGGCGTAATCTCCGCCTTGGCGATCAGATCTAAGACGGTTTGCGTATAGGCGTGAACTTCAGATAGTTTTGGGTCAAGAATTTTCTTTCACCTCATGGGAGAGAACCGTGGTGCAACTGTGGGTGAAGCGCGCGAGCGCCTCGTCGAGTTCGTCATCCGTAATGACCAGCGGCACGAGAAAGCGGATGGCATCGCCGCGGCCGGCGAGCAACAAAAGGAGTCCGCGCTCGCGTGCTGCGGCGATGATTTTTTGCGCGTAGCTCGTGCCGTCCGGGTGGCGGACGAACTCGATGCCGATCATCGCGCCGATACCCCGTACTTCGACAACGGCCGGAAAACGCTTGGCAATGCCTTCCAACTCGGCCCGGATGCGCTTTCCGATGCGGTCGCTGCGCTCCAGAAGATGCTCTTCCTCGAATATTTCCAAGACGGCTAAGGCCGCCGCACAGGCAATGGGATTGCCGGCGTAGGTCCCGCCAAGTCCCCCCGGCCCGGGAGCATCCATGATCTCGGCCTTTCCGATGACGGCGGATAAGGGCAGACCGCCTGCGAGCGATTTTGCGACGCACAGCAAGTCCGCTTCGACGCCGGAATGTTCGAGCGCGAAATACTTTCCCGTACGCCCGAAGCCGGATTGAATTTCATCCGCGATGAGCAGCATTCCGTACTCATCGCAAATCGAACGAAGCGCGCGTAAAAATTCCGGTGGTGCTGCGATGAACCCGCCTTCGCCGAGCACCGGCTCGATAATGATCGCGGCGACCCGGTCGGGAGAAACTTGCGTTGCGAGCAATTCGCGCAGCGCCTCGATCGCGCGCGTCGTCGTCCAACCGCGCAATTCATGCGGAAAGATCGAATGATAGACTTCGGGGCAGAACGGGCCGAAGTGCTGCTTGTACGGCGTATTTTTGCCCGTCATTGAAAGTGCTAGCAACGTCCGCCCGTGGTAGCTGTTCTGAAACGCAATGACGGCGGGCCGTTTGGTATATTCACGCGCGATCTTTACGGCGTTTTCGGTCGCTTCGGAACCGGTGGTCAACAACAGCGTTTTCTTTTGCGCGGGCCCTGGAGCGAGTTCGTTGAGCGCTTGTGCGAGCGCGACGTACGGCTCGTAGGTTGCCACCTGAAAGCAAATATGTGTGAAGAGCGCGGCTTGTTTGGCGACC
>JALZBM010000305.1 GCA_030947385.1 Vulcanimicrobiota bacterium | reverse complement strand
ACGTCTGCCCGCCGAACCCGGGGTTGACGCTCATCACGAGCAGCAGATCCACATCCGTAATGATATCCTGCAACATGCTGACTGGCGTTTGCGGCGTAATCGCAATTCCGGCTTTGGCGCCGAGCGAGCGAATGTGCGCGAGCAAGCGCTGCGCGTGCGGCGTCGCCTCGTAGTGAAACGTGATGATGTCGGCTCCCGCGCGCCTGAACTGGTCGACGTACCGCTCGGGTTCGACGATCATCAAGTGGCAATCGAAAGGCAAGGCCGAGCACTTGCGTAAATCGCCGATGATCTTCGGCCCCCAGGTGATGTTGGGAACGAAGCGCCCATCCATAACGTCCAGGTGCAAGTAGTCGGCACCGCCACGCTCCACATCCTCGATCTGCGCGCGAATGTTGCAGAAGTCCGCCGAAAGCAGCGATGGAGCGATCTTGATCACGGTCTCGGGCTCGCCGGCGTTTGGCCGGGTTTGCGTGGTTCGTCGTAGACGGCGGGCGGTTCGCGACCGAGCCGCGATTCCGCGACCAGCGTATTGTTGACGAAGAAATCGACGACGGACGTTCCGAGCGCAGGCACGATGAAGTCGAGCTTTTGACCGGCTAGCGCGTAGGCGTCGTACAGTTTATATTTCCCCGTCATGTCCGTGACGATGAGCGAAACGCGCTCGGGTTTGTTGTTCATCTGGTCCGCCGGGACCGACGCAATGAGATGCACCTGTCGCAAAATATATCCGGACTCGTGCGGACCCGCGCTGACTTCAAGCGAGACGGGTTCGAACGAATCGATTTTCGAGCCGGCCGCGGGCGTTTGATGAACGACTTCTCCATGCGGCGGTCCCTTCGGACCCAGCGGCATCCATACGATCTGTCCGAGCTTGACGTGCGCGCGGTCGGCGTCACCGCGAGCCTCATCGATCGTTTCGTGTTCGAAGTTCGGAACGCGTACTTGGGAGGCGCCGCCTTTTGAAATTGTGAGATTGACGGCAGTGCCTTCGCGTACGCTCGTAAGCGGCGCCGGATCTTGATCGACGATGTGGTTGGCCGGCACTTCGTCATTCTTTACGAAAGTGACTTTGCCCAGAGCCAGGCGAAGATGCGAAAGATCCAGGCCGGCTTCGCGCATCGTTTGGAACCGCATGTCGGGCATTGAATAAATCTGCACGCCGTTGCTGACGACGAGCGACACCTGCCGGCCTTCGCGCACGCGCGTTCCGGAAGCCGGTTCTTGGCCCATTACGATATCTTTGGGGTAACGGTCGCTGATTTGGCGCGCGACCACTTGCGTGCGCAAACCGTAGCGGTACGATTCCTTGTTCGCATCACCGAGCGTCTGACCGACGAAAGACGGAACCATCAGCGTCGTCCCGGTGGGTATCACGAAATCGTGAATCGATCGTGCGAACCAGACGACGATAGCGACAAAGACGGCAAGCACGATCGGAAACACCCAATCGCGCGGCACGTACTCGCGGAGCATTGCAACGAACGGCTTGCGGTACCCGTCTTCGGCCCCCGTGATCATCGCGCACCGGCTAGCGACTCGAGCGCCGCATCGCTGAACTCGACATTGGAGAACACGCGCTGCACGTCTTCGTGCTCTTCAAGTGCGTCGAGAAACTGCCACGCGGCCGCCGCTTCATCCGTACCTTCGAGATGCAGCTTGGTTTTGGCGCGCATCCCCAAATACGCGTCGGTCACTTTGAGTCCGGCAGCGCGCAATAAATCCCGCGTTGCCGTCAGCGCGCCCGGTCCGGTAAAGATGGCGGCCGGTTCGCCGTACTCAATATCGACAACCCCTTCGATCAAACATGCTTCGGTGAAATCGTCTTCGGATTTGCCCGCAGGATCGACCTCGATGACGCCGACGGCGTCAAACATCCAGCCGACCGTTCCCGTTTCCCCGAAATTACCACCGTTGCGGCTGAACACGAAACGGAATTCCGAAGCGGTCCGGTTGCGATTATCGGTTGCGGCGTCGACGACGACGGCAACGCCCGCGGGACCATAGCCCTCGTAGCGGATTTCCTCGATCGCTTTCTCGTCGCTGCCAGTCGCTCGCGCAACCGCCCGCTTGATATTATCTTGGGGCATGTTGTTCTCGCGCGCCTTCTCCACGGCCATCTTGAGACGGTAGTTGGCCTCGGGATCGGGCGAGCCGGATTTGGCCGCCAGAATAATCTCTTTGCTGATTTTGGTAAACAACGCTCCGCGCTGCGCGTCGACTTTGCCTTTGCGCAGACGGATGTTATGCCATTTGGAATGACCGGACATGAACTCGGGGCTTCGACCTCGGGGCGGCAGGCTCCTAAGCCTACACC
>JALZBM010000304.1 GCA_030947385.1 Vulcanimicrobiota bacterium | reverse complement strand
GCTGCAAAGCCGGCAGATGCACGAACAGCGCCTCGCACCCACGGTCGTTTCGAAGTCGAACTACAAGTACATGTATTGGACGATGGCCCAACAACTCGCGCACGCCGCAAGCAACGGCACGAACATCCGCCCGGGCGACCTGTACGCATCGGGAACGATTTCCGGCCCGTCGAAAGATAGTTACGGAAGTTTTATGGAGCTGACGTGGCGCGGCACTCAGCCGCTCACGCTGCCGACGGGGGAAGAGCGCGGATTCTTGCTGGACGGTGACACGGTGATTCTGCGAGCTTGGTGCGAGCGGCCGGGCGCACCGCGAATAGGCTTCGGTTCGGTAACGGGAACGATCGAACCGCCGCGTTAAACACGGGGTTCTTAAACCTTAGCCGGTTCTTCGATCCAGGACCGGAAGTATTTGGGATCTTCGAGTGCCAGAGCACCTTGCGCGATGAGCAGCGGTTTGAAGGTGTCGACCATCACCGCTATTTCGTCCGTTGATGTCTTTCCGAGACTGCTTTCGACCGCGCCGGGTTGCGGACCGTGTGGCGCACCCGCTGCGTGCAGTGTGATCGAGCCTTCGGAGACACCGCGGCGGCTCATAAAATTTCCGCTGACGTAGTACAAAATCTCATCGCAGTCGACGCTCGAATGATTGTACGGCACGGGAATCGCAAGCGGATGGTAATCGAACATTCGCGGGACGAAGGCGCAGAAGGCCGCACCGGGCGCTTCGAACGTTGCGTGCGCCGGCGGGGGCTGATGCAACTTGCCGGTAATGGGCATGAAATCCGCAACGTTAAACGCGTAAGGATAACAGTAGCCATCCCAGCCGACTACGTCGCAAGGATGATTTTGCACGACGTACGTTGCGTTGCGGCCGCCGTTTGTCACGCGCACTTCAAACTCGCCCTGCTCCGCGCGGGGCGGACCTAAAACCGGCGCGCGAAAGTCGCGTTCGTAATACGGCGCTTGTTCTTCAAGCTGGCCGAATGCGTTGCGGTATTTTTTCGGGATGGTTACCATGCCGATGCTATCCCACACGATCACGCGGGTCGGAGCTGCGGGTTGCATGCGGTACGTCGTGCCGCTCGGGATGACGATATAGTCGTGCGCCCGGTACTCAAGATCGCCGAACGAGGTCTCGAGCGTTCCCGCTCCGCGGTGGACGAAGAGCAGTTCGTCGCCGCCGACATTGCGATAAAAATAGTCCATCGGCTCGGTGACGTCGGCGATCGACATCGTTATGTCGCTGTTGCCGACCAGTGGGATACGCGCCTCGATCGCGCTTCCGGGACTTCGGCTGTTCTGGGTGAGAAAGTGACGGTTGCGCAGCGGGTCGTTCGGTGCGAACGTAACGGCCGGTCGTTTCCATTCGCGCACTTCGAGTGTAGCGGTCGGCGGTCTTAGGTGGTAAAGCAGCGAGTAAACGCTTTCAAAACCCTTCGTGGAGAAAAGCTCTTCCGCGTATAAGCCGCCGTCGGGGCGCCGAAACTGAATGTGACGTTTTTCGGGTAGCGATCCTCGTGCAACGTATGACGGCATGGCTTCCCTACTCCGCGGTCGTCGCTTTGACGGCGCGTTCGGCGGCTTCGAACCCAACTGCGCTGTGCGTGCCGTCGCAGAATGGTTTGGTGGTGGAACCGCCACAGCGGCATAACGCAACGTTGCGTCCGGCTTCGATCGCGTATTCGGCGCCGTCGGCATCCGTTAGGGTAAACGGCCCGGTAACGAGGTACGGACCGTTGTGGCGGGCTTTGATCACGACGTCTGACACAGTGCGCCTTTCAGCTTTGCAGCGGAGGAACTGGCTTTCTGCCGGGCTCTGCGAAAGTCCGCGTCCGGCATAAGCGTTGAGAGCGAGAGCGTGGTCATCGTCGAGTGGACGTTTCCGATTTCACGGATGTCGTCGATAAAGCGTTCCACGGCCGCCGACGTTCGCGCGCGCACTTTTGCGAGCAGACACCACTCACCCGTGATGCGGTGACATTCTTCGACGATAGCCGCGCCCGTTGAGTACGCGACAACTTGCTGCGCGCACTCGCGGCAGTTGCCATTGGCCGTTCGGATGGCAATAAACGCGAGCAACGGATATCCGAGCATTTCCCAATTTATGACGGCGCTGTAACCCTGAATCAGGCCGCTTTCTTCGAGGCGGCGCATTCGCTGGGCCACGGCGGGCCGCGATAGGGGCATTCGCCGGGAAAGTTGTTCTTGGCTCGCCCGGCCGTCGCTGAGCAACTCGGCGATCAGGGCGCGGTCAAGTGCGTCGGGCGTGCCTTGCGCCGGACGAGCACCTTCGAATCCGGTCGGGCGCTCTTTAGGAA
>JALZBM010000026.1 GCA_030947385.1 Vulcanimicrobiota bacterium | reverse complement strand
GCACCAAGGCGCTCGATAAACCGGGCGAGGAGCGGCCACGTGCGCGGCCGCAGGGTGATGAATCCTCCGCCGCAGTACGTTCCGTCGGCCAAACGAGCCCAGGTGTGCGGAATTTGCGGATACTCGCGCATGTGCGGCGCGCGTTCCAAAATTGCGTACGCTAGATCCACATCGGCCCGCACGGCTCCCTCCAGAAACGACTCGATGCATGCCGTGCTCAGGATGGGCAGATCCGATGCGCTAACAAATACCGGGTCGTCCGGCGGCAGATCCCGCAAGCCGTTCCAAAGACTCTGGCTAATGCGCGCTCCGTCGGCGCGCCGTTCGTCGGCTAGGTCGAGCGCCGGCGAGTCGTGCGCGGCCGCCGGTGTAACGCAGATTATCCGGCCGACGGACGGCGCGGCGCGCAATGCGCGCAGCGTACGCGTGACCAGCGGTACGCCCGCGATGCGCACGAACGCTTTGTTGATTGCTCCGGGCTCGCAGGCGGCAACTTCATCCGGTGTTCCGCCGGCTAAAACGACCGTCGTGATTTTCATTGTGGACCGCGCCAGTGTGATGAGTTAACGAAGGTGACGTCGTAACGCTCGTAACCGGCGGGCAATTCCAAGCCGGCCGCCGGCGGCCCATCGCTCCACAAAGTGAAGACGCACGAACCCGATCCCGTGAGCAATGGGCGCGAACCGCTCCACGCTTTGAGCGCGGCGGCGGCCGTTGCGACTTGGGGATATTGCGCGGCAATGCGGTCCTGGAAATCATTCTGGAGTAAATCGACGACGTGCGAAAATTCCGCGCGTTGCAGCGCTTCGCCCAACGCTAACGTTACGGATGTGTTTCGTGGCCGCGCGGGTCCCGGGCGCAGGTCGAGCGCGGCGTACGCGGAGGCCGTCGACACGTGCACCGGAGGCCGCACGATCGTCGCGTGCCAGGGCGGCACGCCGCCAAGCGCGGTCACCCGCTCGCCGGTTCCTTCCACAATGCAAGCCGTGCCCGTTAAAAAGAACGGCACGTCGGAGCCGAGCGATCGCGCGATCTGCACGTAGTCTTTCGATTCGAGCGGGCCGAAGGCACCGTCCATTGCAGCGAGCAAAATCGTCGCCGCGTCGCTTGAACCGCCGCCCAGACCTGCGCCCATTGGAATGTTTTTATGCAATGCAACCGCAGGCATGGAGCCCGGCAATTGTAACGCGCGAAGCGATTTATGCACCAGATTCTGCGGATCGATGCCCGGCTCGCCCTCGCCGCCGATTGTAATTTCGTCGTATAAGCTCACGGGCACCATGACGCTGCGCAGATTGTGGTAGCCATCGTCGCGCTGTCCGAGCACCTCAAGGGTCAGATTGAGCTTTGCCGGCGCGCGCAAGACGACGCTTGGTCCCATAGCGGATGCCTCTGCGGCGCAGGACGCCCGGCAACCTTTTGGGTAGTCCACGCCATGGCTTCCAGTTACGACGCGCAGCACAACGAATTTTGTGCTTACGTTCTTCCCGAGGCGCTGACGCCGTATGGGCTGCTGCTCGGAAATTTCAAAACCTTCGCGCAATCGACGGCCAAGGGCGGCGTGCGCGGATTGTGGGACGCCGACACCGACCAAATTATTTTCGGGACGCATCAAATCGCTTACCGCTTGCGCGATACGAAGCAAACGTTTTTTCCCCATCAGATTTTGCGCGAATTCACATTTTTGCCGTACGCTCAGATCTCGGAGTTTACGCTCGACAACCGATTGCACGTTACCGAGGCTTTCTACGTTCCGCACGGTCCCAAACACGACCGCGCGGTCGGTTTTGTCGTCGATATCACCCTCTACAATCCGGGGCGTACGCCGCTTGAGACCGCGGTCTACCCGTGGGCGCTGCTCGTCGGCCAACGTTTTTATGGCGAACCGGAACATGAAGTGCGCGCGACCGTTCAAGGGTCGTTTATTTGTTCTGAAAACGAGCAAAGCGGAGCGGCGCGCTGGTGGGGAGGATCGCGAGAACCCGCTGCGGGCGTCGTCGCGGTGCGCGAGCAAGTGCTCTTGCACAACATGAGCCTGGGGTCGCTGCGCCCCGAACAGCAGCTCGACGAAGTAACGCCAAAGCTTGCGGAATGCGTGAGCCGGCGCATTTTCGGTGCGCTCGAGTATCACATCAAAGTCGAGCCGGGCGCGCGCGAGTCGTTGCGCATGGCGGTCGTATTTAGTAAAGACGGAACCGCAAAATGCAAACCGGTCCTCGAGCAGTTGCTGCACGACCCCAAAGCCCTGCACGAAACCCAGCGATATTACGGTAACGCTCTGGCCGACGCGCGTTTCATGACGCCCTCACCCGTCATCAGCCGGGGCGTCGTGTGGGCGAAATGCAATATGCTGCGCGTCATCAAGGAATATCCGCAAGGCTGGGGATCGACCAACTCGCCGCCCTCGGACATCTTAGTGTCCCGCGATACGAGCTGGTTCGTGCACGGCTACGATTATTTTTTGCCGAAATTTAGCCGCGACGCGATCGAGCTCTTTAACCGCTTTACCGAAGAGAGCGGGCAGATGGTCGAATACGTCCGAGGGGTTAACGGTTTTAAAACTTCCTACGACTTGAACATTAACGACGATACGCCGCTGCACCTCATCGCGATGTTACATCACTACAACGCAACGCTGGACGACGGTTGGGTAAAGGCGTCGTTCCCGCTCATTACGAAAATTGCCGACTACCTGCTCTCACAACGGGACGCCAACGGCCTCATCTTTTGCCGCGCGGGCGGCGTGGATATGTTCGGCATCAGTTCTTGGCGAAACATCATTCCCTACTACACGCTGGACGGCGCCGTTACGGAAATCAACGCCGAGTCCGTTTTTGCCCTGGAGGCCGCGGCGATGCTGGCGGCGGTCGCCGGCGATAACGAGCACTGGGAAAAATATTCGGACGAAGCGCAAAAGCTGCGCAAGGCGATGATGCAATTCCTTTTCAACGACGATACCGGGGCGTTCGTTCTCAACTACGACCAGTATCAAAATTACCAGGACAACTTTACGGCCGACGAAGTATTTCCCGTTATGTTCAACGTAGCGGGCGCCGAACAGCGCGCTGCGATCTTGCGCCGTTTGAGCGAGTCCGATTTTGTTACGCCCGTCGGCCTGCGCACGATTTCAACGGCCGATTCGTGGTATTTTCCCTCGCACGGTTTCGGGTTGCTCGGTGGCGTCTGGCCGGATCTGACGCTGTGGTTTGTTTTCGCGCTCGCACGCAACGGCTTTACGGAACTCGCCATTAACTGGCTGGAGGTCATTTACGAAACGATGGAGGCGGGTAGTCCGCGCAACACCGTGCCGGGAGAATTCGGCGAGTGGTTTGACGGCGGCTCGCTGACGAACCGCGGCATGTACCTATCACCCTGGACGGGCGCAAAATATCTGTGGGCCGTCGCCGAAACGATCGGCGGGCTGGACGGATACCGCACGGCCGGCCGGCCGCATCTTGCGCCGATCGTGCAAAAGGATTGGCACTGGGTTGCGGGCGTGCGCATCAATTGGGGCGGAAAACGCTGCACCTACGTGATCGATTTTAAAACAAACACTATTTACGGCAACATGGAAGAACTTTCGGCCGAGGAACCGTTCCGCTGCATTTACGCCGGCACCGACGTGAGCGACGAAGTCGTCACCTCACCCGTCGACGTCGGCGGCGTGGCATTTTCCGACGCGCACGGCGGGGTGCGCGTTTTCCTGTGCAATCTCAAAGACCGCCCGCGCAACGTGACCGTCGAATTTCGTGGAAAGACGAAGCGCGTGCGCTTGGCGGCAGGCGAATTGCAGGAGCTGACGTTACTCGGCACGCCGCAGAATCACGAAGCGCTTGCCAGCGAGCCCGCCGACTCCGGCCTCGTGCCCGTCTAACGAGCAAGAGGACTCCGAGCGGCGCGCGCGTCATAAGGAATCTCCGTGCTCGATCCAGGTAAACGCCGCACCAGCTTTATTCTCATTGCCGCCGCCGCGCTGCTTCTATTATCCATTGCTATCGGCAAACAGATGGGCGACCGGGTCATTAAAAAGGCAACCGAACAAGGGCAGTCGGGAGCGAGTAATTCGGTGACCTACTCGCCCGCGCCGGGCGCCACGGACACGACCCCGATGGGACCGAATTGGAAGCGCACGCAGGTCTTGGCGTTTGCGCCCGATCCGGGTTTCCCGGATCCCCGCGTCCCGCCCGCTCCGCTGCCGACGCCGGTTCCGACGCCCAAACCGACGGAACGGCCGAAGGCAACGCCGGCTCCCGTCCAAACCGATACGCCCCCTACCCCGCCGGGCCAATCGCCCACACCCCAGCCGACCTCGCCGTATTTGCTTCACGGTCCCTCGATTACGCCCGCTCCTTTGCGCCCGGCCGAACCGGGAGCAAGTCCCAAGACGGGTACCAGCCCCAAGACGGGCGGCGCCAGTCCGAAGCCCGGCGCTTCAGGAAGCCCCGCCGGTGGTCCGGTACCGCCCCCGCCTGGATAATTGTCTCTAATGTATCCCTTGATGGTCGCTGATATGATAGAGACATGGAGAACATTCAAACCGGGACGCTAACCGTTAAACGCGGCTTGGCGCAGATGCTCAAGGGCGGCGTCATCATGGACGTCGTGACTCCCGAACAAGCCGTCGTGGCGCAAGAAGCCGGAGCCGTCGCCGTAATGGCACTCGAGCGCATACCCGCCGACATTCGCGCCATGGGCGGAGTCGCGCGCATGAGCGACTTGGGACTCGTTGGACGCATCATGGACGCCGTGACGATTCCGGTTATGGCCAAAGTCCGCATCGGCCACTTCGCCGAAGCGCAGGCTCTGCAAGAATTGGGCGTCGATTTTATCGACGAGTCCGAAGTGCTTACCCCTGCTGACGACAAGTATCACTGCGATAAACACGATTATAAAGTTCCGTTTGTGTGCGGCGCGAAGGACCTAGGCGAAGCACTGCGACGTATTGCCGAGGGCGCCTCGATGATCCGCAGCAAAGGCGAAGCGGGCAGCGGAAACATCGTCGAGGCCGTTCGGCACATGCGTTCCATTCGCGACACCATCGCCGAACTTCACGCTCTTCCCAAAGAAGAACTGGTTGCGCGAGCACGCGAAATCGGAGCACCGCTCGAACTCATTAAAGTCGTTGCGGCCAACGGCCGCTTGCCGGTGGTGTTGTTTTGTGCGGGCGGCGTCTCCACACCGGCGGACGCCGCGTTGATGATGCAGCTTGGTGCCGAAGGCATTTTCGTCGGCAGCGGAATTTTTAAATCGAGCAATCCGAAAGCGTTCGCGAAAGCGATCGTCGATGCAACGACACATTTCGCCGATCCCAAAGTCGTCGTCGCCGCCTCCAAATCGCTTTCCGGCACGGCGATGGAAGGAATCGATTTACGCAAACTCGAGTCGTCCGAACTGCTGGCGAATCGCGGTAACTAAATGACGACGGTCGGCGTCTTGGCACTGCAGGGCAACGTTGTCGAGCATTTGCACGCTCTTGAGGAATCGGGCGCGCGCGCGGTTGCGGTAAAGACGCGGGCCGATCTTGAGAGCGTGGACGCCCTCGTTATTCCCGGCGGCGAGTCGACGACGGTAATGAAATTGTTGCAGCGCTTCGAGTTGGCGGGGCCCATCGTCGAACGGGTGAGGGCCGGCATGCCGCTGTGGGGCACGTGCATGGGTTTGATCGTTGCGGCCCGCGAAGTTGCCGGCCATCCCGAGCAGCCGACTTTAGGTTTGCTCGACGTGCGCGTGCGGCGCAACGCGTTCGGAAGGCAGATCGCATCGGCGCAGGTCGGGCTGCAGATTCCGGTGCTGGGACGGGACCCGTTTCCGGCCGTTTTCATTCGCGCTCCTTGGATCGAAGAAACCGGTCCGGGTGTTGAAGTGCTTGCGTCGCTCGATGGACATGGCGTACTCGTGCGCGAAGGGCACGTACTCGGCTCGTCGTTTCACCCCGAGATGAGTCCGGACCGCCGGGTACACGAATATTTTTTATCGATGGTCTGCGATCCGGTTCCTGTAGGGAAGCGTTCGACCGCCGCGTAAGTCTTGCGGCGCTATGAGTCTGCGAGCGATGGGCGCTTCGAAAGACCGACCTAGGCCGGCTGGATTGCGGCTGACATTTTTTGGCAAGCGAGGCAGCAGTGTCTCGCTTTCTGCGTTCTTAGCCCGTAGCGGAGCGCGCGCGTGAGCGAAGTTTTAGTGTTGAACTTCACCTACGAAGCGCTCAACATTACCAATTTTCAGCGCGCCGTAAAGCTTATTTTCTCCGGCAAGGCCGAGATCGTGCACCGCCATGACCGCACGCTTCATTCGCCCACGTACGCGATGAAGATGCCGTCGATCATCCGGATGCTGTACTACATCAAGCGTCCCATGCAAAAAGTGGCGCTTACGAAGAAGAACATTTTGTTGCGCGATGACTATACGTGCCAATACTGCGGCGTGCGCCGCGAACGGCTGATGACGGTCGACCACGTGCATCCTAAGAGCAAAGGCGGTCCGTCGACGTGGGAAAATCTCGTATGCGCCTGCATGTACTGCAACAACCGCAAGAACAACCGCACGCCCGACCACGCCAACATGCAACTCACGCGCAAGCCCAAGCAGCCTAAATATATCCCGTGGATTCAAGTCAAGCGCAACACGCTGCCGGGCGAGTGGCATAAATTTCTCTTCTTATACAACGTATCGATCGACGACCGCATCGAAACCTGATCTTTTGTCGCGATGTGTAACGCTTGAGCGCACGGCGCCTCGACCCTTCGACAAGCTTTAGGGCAGCCTTAGCTCAGGGTGACACAATTGCGCGGCTCTTCGACGGATTCTCGGTGACACGGAGGTAGCAAAGGGAGCTGCCGGCGCGGGGCGGTAACTTGCGCGTGTGTCCTCTCATCTCTGGTTGCCGTTCACTCAAATGCAAGCTTTCGATTCGGCAGCGCGCATGTTCGTGCGGGGCGAACTCAATTCGCTGATCGATGCAGACGGACACCGCGTGTTCGATGCCGTGTCGTCGATTTGGACGACCATTCACGGACACTGCCACCCCTATATCGTCGAACGGATCGCAAAGCAGGCCGCGATGCTGGATCACGCAACGCTGCTGGGCGCGTCGAATCCGCCCGCCGAGGTCTTGGCCTCACGACTGTGCGCCTTGAGCGGACTCGATTTCGCCTTCTTCTCGGGCGACGGAGCGAGCGCGGTGGAAGTCGCTCTAAAGATGGCGCTTGGGTTTTGGCAGCATACCGGCGCGGCAAACCGCACGCGTTTCGTTCGCCTGGTATCCTCCTACCATGGCGACACTGCGGGAGCCATGAGTGTTTCGGACATCGAGGTTTTCAAGTCGCGCTTCGGTGCGGTGACATTTGAGTCGATTCCATTCCAGGAGGCCGCTGCCGTGCTCGAACGGGATGACGTTGCGGCCATCATCGTCGAGCCGCTCGTCCAAGCCGCCGCGGGAATTCGCATGATTCCGCCGGCGTTTTACGACCGGTTTGACGGCCGCACGACTCTTTTGATCGTCGACGAAATCGCGACGGGCTTCGGCCGCACGGGGACGATGTTTGCATACGAGCAGCTCAAAATCACCCCCGATATCGTGTGCCTTGGAAAAGGACTGACCGGCGGAACGCTGGCTCTTTCGGCAACGCTCGTTTCCCGAAAAATTCACGATGCGTTCCTGGGCTCTCGCGACGAAGCCAAACAATTCTTTCACGGTCACTCGTTTGCCGGTAACCCCATCGCATGCGCGGCGGCAATCGCATCGCTCGAACTCTTTGCCATGGAGGAAACGTTGGCCAAGAGTCAAGGCGTGGGTGCAGCGCTCAAAACCTCACTCGCGCAACTGCGCGATTTGGAGGCCGTCGAGCAGATCCGGGGCATCGGGATGATGCACGCCGTCGAACTCAAGCCGCAGCGCGCGCAAGCCAGCGCGGTCGTGGATCAACTGTACCGCCGCGGGTTCTTCACACGCGCCATCGGTAATGCGGTTCAATGCGTTCCGCCGCTCTCGAGTACGGCGGGCGAAGTCATGTCGTTTGCTGCCGCGCTCGGGGATATTCTGGCCGCGTGACCTATACGGATCGCGCGCACGCGATTTTGGAGAGTATCGCCGCGCAGCACCGTTTGCGCGCGGTTTTACCGGATGCGCCGAAATTTACGATCGACTTCTCGACGAACGATTACTTAGGTCTCTCCACCGATTCGCGCGTGGTTGAAGCCCTGCGCCGCGCCAAACGGGCTGGTTCCGGCGGCGCACGTTTGCTCGGCGGGCGCGACCGCGATCACTGGTTGCTCGAAGAGGAACTGGCGCGATTTGTCCGGCGCGACCGCGCGCTGATTTTTTCATCCGGGTACTTGGCCGCGATGGGCGCGATCGCTTCCCTCGCGCAGACCGTGAACGCCGCGTATTCGGACGAACTCAACCATGCCTGCATTATCGACGGTTTGCGGCTGATAAAACTTGCGCGGCACATTTACACCCATCGAACCTTGCCGCCGAAGTCCGGTCGCACGAACGGAGCGCTTATCGTAAGCGAAACGATCTTTAGTATGGACGGTGACCGCTGCGACGTCGACGGCATCGTCGCGGACTTAAATTCAGGTGACGTTCTGCTCCTTGATGAGGCGCACGCGCTCGGTGTCGCCGGTCCGCAGGGGCGCGGCCTCGCAAGCCACGTCCGGGACGAGCGCGTGGTCGTCATGGGGACGCTTTCAAAGGCATTTGGTTCCCAAGGTGGATTCATCGCGGGTCCGGCAACGGTGATCGAGTTGCTGGTGAACACCGCGCGGACGTTTATTTTCGATACCGCACTCGCGCCGCCGCTCGCCGTAGCCGCACGAGTCGGGTTGTATATCGCGGCGTCTGCAGACGACCGGCGCGAGCGACTCGCACGAAACGCGGCGCTATTGAGCGCGGGACTTTCGCAAATGGGGCTCCCGAGCTGCCACCTCGGACCGATCGTGCCGGTCCTCGCGGGCACGGACGACGCTGCAAAAACGCTCGAAGCAAACCTGCTCGAACAGCATATCTACGCGCCGGCCGTGCGTCCGCCAACCGTACCGCCGGGCACGTCGCGGTTACGGTTGAGCGTGCGCGCCGATCACAAAGAGGCGCAAATCGAACAGTTTCTCCATGCGCTCGAACAACTACGGCCTGCATGACTCACCGTTATCTCGTTACCGGCACCGATACGGATGTCGGTAAGACCCGGATTACGGCCGCGCTCGCCCTTGCGTTGCGGGCTGCGGCGATGTCGCCGGTCATTGTGAAACTCGTGCAGACGGGCGTGCGCGACAATGAAGCAGGCGACGCGCAGCACGCGGGCGAGCTGGCCGGTTGTGCCTACATGGAAGTCGCAAGATTTTTCAAAGCCGCCGATCCGTGGTCGGCGGCGCTGGCGGATGGCCTGCCGCCCGTCCGCGGGGCGGACATCAAACTGGTCGTCGACTCGATAGCGGGACCCATCGTTGCCGAAGGCGCCGGCGGAATTGCGGTTCCGCTCAACCGGGAGCAGACATTTTTGGACGTCGCGCAGTTGTGCGAACTTACCGCAGTCGTCGTCATCGGACTGCGTTTGGGCTGCATCAATCACGCGCTGCTCACCGCGGCGTCGCTGCGCGAGCGCGGAGTGCCCGTTGCGGGTGCCGTTTTATGCGAACGCTGGGAAGCCACCAGCGCCGCCTACCGGGAGGACGTCACGCGGGGATTGCAGGGAAAATTAGACGTGCTCGGCATCCTCCCGTTTGATGCGGACGAGCGCCGCAGCGTCGAGCGCGGCGCGCAAATCTTTAAAGGAATGATAGGGTAGAGAACGTGTTACTGTCGGGTTCCACAATCGAGCGCGCGCGCGACCGCGTTTTGGCCGGCCAGCTTCCTGCGGGGCGCGAGCTTCTCGAGGAGGTTGCGGAGTTGCCGGTTTGCGAACTGCCGCAGTTGCTCGCGCTTGCCGATGAAATTCGCATGCACTATTGCGGAAACGGCATTGCCGTCGAGGTTCTGTATAACGCCAAAAAGGGCGGCTGTTCGGAAGACTGCAATTTTTGCTCGCAGAGCGCCCGGTATGCAACCGATGTCGATGCCGAGCCGCTGAGTTCGGTCGAAGGCTTCCTGGAAGCCGCGCGGGATGCTTACGCGCGCGGTGCGAGCGAGTTGTGCCTGGTCGTCGCGGTGCGCGGCCCCTCTGCCAAACTGCTGGAGCGCGTGTGCACGGCCGTAAAAGAAATCAAGAAAACTTATCCGCTCCATGTGGCCGTATCGCTCGGCATCATGAACGAAGCACAGATCGGCAAGCTGCTCGAGGCCGGCGTCGATAAAGTCAACCACAATCTCGAAACCTCCGAGCGCTTTTTCGCGGATGTATGTACCACGCATACGTATGCGGAACGCTGGGCGACATGCCAGCTGGTAAAAAAAGCCGGCCTGGAATTGTGCTGCGGCGGAATTATCGGGATGGGCGAATCCGTCGCAGACCGTATTGATTTTCTAACAGCGCTGCAAGCGCTCGAGCCGCAAGAAGTGCCCATCAACTATCTCATGCCGCAGCCGGGAACGCCCTATCAAGATCGCTCCCTCGTCGAACCCACCGAAGCGCTCCGGTACATCGCGATGGCGCGCCTCGCGCTGCCGCGTGCGTTGATTCGCTTTGCGGGTGGCCGCGAAATTACGCTCCAAGGTTTGCAGGATCTCGGAATGCGCAGCGGCGCAAGTGGCATCGTTTTGGGCCGCTACCTGACGACGGCCGGCGCGGCGGATGCGGATGACTTCGCCATGTTGGAACGCCTCGGATTTGAGGTCATGAGTTCGTGACCCAAGTTCCTTAGCCGGCCTGCGAGAATATGGATCAAACACGCGCGCCGTACTTTCAGGCGCTCTTGGATTACGTCGACGCGGGCGTCATTCCGTTTCATACCCCCGGACATAAGCAGGGCATCGGACTCGATCCGGCGTTCCGGCAATTCGTCGGCGACAATATCGCCTCGATCGATCTTACTCCGATGCCGGGCATCGACGACTTGCTGCAGCCGACGGAGTCGATTAAAGAAGCGCAGGACTTAGCGGCGGACGCATACGGCGCGGACCGCACGTATTTTCTCATCAACGGTTCGACGAGCGGCAACCAGTGCATGATGATGGCGGCGGTCAATCCGGGCGATTCGGTAGCCGTACCGCGTAACTCGCATAAGAGTTTGCTTGGGTCGCTCGTCATGAGCGGAGCCCGTCCGATCTACATGCAGCCCGAAGTCGACGAGGCGTTGCACATGGATCACACGGTGACGCCCCAGACCGTGCAACGAACGATCGCGCAAAACCCCGAGCTCAAGGCGGTGTATATCGTCACGCCGACCTACTACGGCGTTGCGGCGGATATCGAAGCAATCGAAAAAATCGTCCACGACGCGGGCAAGATCTTCATGGTGGACGAAGCGTGGGGCCCGCATTTCCATTTCCATCCGGCGCTCCCGGTATCGGCGACGGCGGCCGGCGCCGACATGTGTATCAATTCGACGCACAAGATGTTGTCGAGCTTCTCGCAAACCGCGATGCTGCATCAGCAGGGCGACCGCATTCGCGTCGACCGGCTGGAAGCGGTTCTCAAGTTGTTCCTTTCAACCTCGCCCAATCTGCCGATGGTCGCATCGCTCGACGTAGCACGCCGCCAAATGGCGACGCAGGGTCCCGCGCTCCTTTCGAAGACGATCGATCTCGCAAACGAAACGCGCCGCCGCCTTAACAATATCGACGGCATCTACTGTTTCGGCGAAGAACTGCAAGGCCGTCCGGGCGTCTTCGATCTCGATCCGACCAAGGTAACGGTCACCGTTAAAGATCTCGGTTACACGGGTTACGAAGCGTCGGAAATTCTGCGCCGCAGGTATAACATTCAAGTCGAACTGGCCGATCTCTTTAACGTCGTCGCGCTTTTTACGATGGGCACGACGCAAGCCGCTGCGGACCGCTTGGTACTCGGCGTAAGCGAACTCGCGCGGGAAGACCGCGCCGTCGATATTTTTTCGCCGTCCGGCGTTCTGGAACGCAGGATGAAAACCGGCACCTACCGTTTACCGAAAACTCCGCCGATGCGGATGCTTCCGCGCGAGGCATTTCTAGCCGCCACGGAATCGGTAAAATTTAAGACGAGCGCCGGACGGATTTGCGCGGAAGTGATCACGCCTTACCCGCCGGGAATTCCCGTCATCTCTCCGGGCGAAGAAATCACCAAAGAGATTATCGATTATTTAGATTTGGAACTACGCGCGGGAGTGCACATGCAGGGCCCATTCGACCGGAACCTCAAAAGCATTCGCGTCGTTATAAACGAAGTGCCGCCGCCGTCCGCTTAGCTGCAACTTTTGGACGTTCCCCGAGTAGATATTCGTAGGCCCGTTTGCGTTTCGTTTATTTGGTAAACACGGCAGGGCCGGATGCCGATAATGGGTAAAAGAGTACAAACACTGTACGGAAGTAGAGGATCAGTATTGGCGGTTAAAGCCGAATCTGTCTCCCCTGGCTGGGAACTCACCCAACTCCTCGATATCTTCCCGCTCCCCATTCGGCAGTCGCTCGTTCGTCTGGAAAATCTCGACCGCGTCATCGAGGTCGTTTTGGATTTGGGCCGCGCTCCGGAGGCACGCTTCGAGAACGACTTCGCGTATCTCTGCGACGTGCCCGTAACCCACGAAGATATCGCACATGTTAGTTCGCGGTTGTCACAGTTCGGTGTCGACAATCGCGCGGGTATCGAGCAAACGCTCCACCGTATCTCGGCGATTCGCAACCGCACGGGAAAGATTATCGGATTAACGTGCCGCGTCGGCCGTGCGGTGTTCGGCACGATCGACATTATCCTCGATGTGATCCGCAGCGGCAAATCCATCTGCCTGCTCGGCCGCCCGGGCGTCGGCAAGACGACCATGCTGCGCGAATGCGCGCGCGTCTTAAGCGAAGACCGCAAGCGCGTCGTCATCGTCGACACCAGCAACGAAATTGCGGGCGATTCCGACGTTCCGCATCCGGGGATCGGTCCCGCCCGCCGGATGCATGTAGCCGATCCGGCGCTGCAACACGCCGTTATGATTGAAGCGGTTGAAAACCACATGCCGCAGGTCATCGTGATCGACGAGATCGGCACCGAGATGGAAGCGCTCGCTGCCCGCACGATTGCCGAACGAGGCGTCTCCCTCATCGGAACCGCGCACGGGCAAACGCTTGAAAATTTGCTGATGAACCCCACCCTCTCCGACTTGGTGGGCGGCATCAGTGCCGTAACCCTCTCCGACGAAGAAGCGCGCCGTCGCGGCACGCGTAAAACCGTTTTGGAACGCAAAGCGCCGCCGACCTTCGACGTCGTGGTTGAAATTCAAGATCGCGACCGCCTAGCGATTCACCAGAACGTGGCCGAAGTGGTCGACGCGCTCCTGCGGGGCTATCAACCGCAGCCCGAAGTGCGTCAACGCACCGCAAGCGGAACCGTTTCCATCGTGCAAGAAGCCGATCCCGAGTCAATGCCGCAACTCGCGTCCGGCTACGCCGACGAACAGTTGCGTAGCGACGGCGACGATCAAGACAAACCGATGCTGATCTTTCCGTACGGAATCTCGCGTAATAAAATCGAACGCGCGATCCACAACTTGCGCATCAACGGCGCGATCGCGCGCAATTGGGATGAAGCGGATGTCGTACTCACTTTAAAAACGCTCGAACGCAAGGAGTCGGCCAAGCTCAAGCAGATCGCGAGTGAAAACGTGCCGATCCTGTCGATCAAAACGAACACGACGACCCAAATTCAAAACGCGCTCAAGGACGTCTTCAATCTACCCCCGCTCGACGTCGAAGAGATCGCCGTGCGTGAGGCCGAAGAAGCCGTCTATCAGGTTTTGCTGGACAACCGGGCGATCGAACTTTCTCCGCAGACGAGCTACGTGCGCCGCCAGCAGCATCAACTTGCGGAAAAGTACCGCTTGCAATCCCGCAGCACCGGCCTCGAACCCAACCGCCGCGTGCGGATTTTCAAACACGCGGATATGTGAGCTATTTGAGGATCGCAACCGCTCCCGATTCGTCAACGAGGAAGCGGGTATCGTACGCCATCGTTTCGTCGTTGACTTTGATGCGGCTGTGAACGTTGAAGCGGTGCGCGACCGTGCCGTCCCCTTTTTTTGAAGCGCCGCCGTAGAACAATTTGAGCAGCGGGCTGACGCCGGGCTTAGGAGCCTCGAGTTTCTTTTGGGCGATCAGCATTGCCATGATTTTGTTCTGAATGGCCATCGGCAGAAGGCGGTAGGCGTCGTCCACCGTTTCGGTAACTTCCTGGTTGCCGATTTTCCGGCGATCCGGTTCGGGAACTTCGTTGACGTAGCGTACGATGAGATCCCAATCATCTGCGGCAATGCCCGTGAACTCGCACTGGTAACGCGTCCATTTCGCGCCTTTGTGTTCGACCGCGTCGGTGCGCACGGTTCGAGCGCGAAGGCGGATCTTTTTTTCCCGAATGCTGCAAATCAAAGTGTACTCGGGCGCCGCAATGTTTTCCGGAAAAATGAATACCAGGCCGGTCGCAGAGACCTCCAGGCCGATGCCGGGCTTGGTTTTGTCGGGAAGTTCGTACAACCACCAGAGATGAAACGCGGCGTTACGTCGCTGGCGCTGCCTACGGTCGCCGCCACGATGTAAAAACCAGTCGATCACGTCCCCGAAAACGGAATTCGGATTGGGAGTCATACCTGTATATTCGCCGAAATGGCCGGAATGTTTATCAGTTTTGAGGGAATCGAAGGCTGCGGGAAGTCCACGCTCTTGCAGGGCGTGGCCGATGCCCTCCGTGCCATGGACGTTCCTCTCGTGACCACGCGAGAGCCTGGCGGTACCGAAGTCGGCGACCGGATCCGGGCGCTTTTTCTTGAAACGACGGCTCGCATCGAGCCTTTTGCCGAAGCCCTGCTGATCAATGCTTCCAGGACGCATCTCGTATCGCAGGTGATCGAACCCGCACTCGAAGAGGGAATGACGGTATTGTGCGACCGCTTCAGCGATTCGACGCTTGCGTATCAGGGGTATGGCCGGGGTCTCGGGCTCGAGATGTTGGAACCATTGTGCGATGCGGCGACGCTCGGGCTGCGGCCGGATTTGACGTTCGTGATCGACATTCCGGTTGCGCTCTCGCGCGAACGCGTTGCGGAGCGGGCAGGCGACCGCGACCGCATGGAAAACGAGGACGACGCCTTTCACGAACGCGTCCGGACGGGCTATCTCGAAATCGCTGCGGCGAATCCCGACCGCATCCGCGTACTCGATGGCGTGCATGCGCCTTCAGCGATATTGCTCGAAGCGCTACAAGCGCTCTCGGACGTGGATGTAGCGGAGTGACCGCACATCAAGCCGCGCGTCATGCTGACCCCTGGGCAGGTTGCGGGTGACATCGGCGTGTTAAAATTTGAGGTTTTAGGCGCGGAAGGACCGAAGCAGTTTTTTTCGCGTATCACCAAGGCAACGATCGCGCACGGCTATCTTTTTACCGGGCCGCAAGGCATCGGAAAAAAAACGTTTGCGCGGCGGCTCGCGCAATCGTTGCTGTGCGAAGCGCCCAAAGAAACCGTTCTCGGCTACGACGGAACCTGCATGGCATGCCGCCAAGTCGTCGCCGGCACGCATCCGGATTTCTACGAAAGCGCTGGACCGTTAAAGATCGGAAAGGCCGAGGAGGCCTTGGGTTTCCACGAAGGTGAGGAGATGACGTCGCGCGATCTCGTGCGGCAGTTATCGCTCCAGTCCTACTCCGGCGGGTTCCGGGTCTTCGTGCTCGGTGACGTCGATTTCGCTTCGCTCGAAGCGGCAAACGCGCTGCTGAAATTTTTTGAAGAACCTCCCGCGTCGGTTATTTTACTGTTAACGACGCCGACGCCGGGGCGGTTGCTGGAAACCATTCGCTCGCGCCTCGTGGAACTTCGCTTCGCGCCGCTATCGAGCCCGCAAATAGAAACCGTTTTGCGGGCTGAAGATGTGGCCCCGGCAGATGCGGCGCTTGCTGCGCGCTTGGGCCAAGGCAGCATCACGCGCGCCCGC
>JALZBM010000128.1 GCA_030947385.1 Vulcanimicrobiota bacterium | reverse complement strand
GCGGGTCGAGTCGGGCGATCCGAAGTACGAAGCGTCGCAAAATCTTCCACACTTCAATTATGCGGAATATGCGAATCAGATCGGGCTTCTCGGCATCCGCGTCGAGAAAGGAGACGATGTGGGGGCAGCATGGGACCGTGCGCTGGCCGCCGATCGTCCGGTCGTCTTCGATGCCGTTGTAGATGCCGACATTTCGCAGTTGCCCCCCCACATCAGCATGGAACAAGCGCACCATCTGTTCTCTGCTTTAGCCAAAGGCGATCCCGACGAAAGCGGCGTGATCAAAGAAACGCTCAAGAGCGTGATGGCGACGGTGCTCCCACACAACGGGGAGACGGTATGAGCGTAGCCGCCCCTTCGCGCATCGATGTTCCGATCGAGCGACTCGACGTCCACGCGTACCGCGTTCCCACGGAGGGAGGACCGGAGTCTGACGGCACGATTGTTTGGGATGCAACGACAATGGTGCTGGTTGAGATAACCGCAAGCGGAGCGACGGGGATCGGTTACACCTACGCCGACGTTGGCAGCGCCCGAGTAATCGTAGATACACTGCGCCAGGTCATCCTCGGCGCGGATGCGCTCCATAACGGTGCGCTTTGGATGAAAATGGCTGCGAGCGTTCGCAATCTCGGACGCGACGGCATAACGTCGATGGCGCTCTCCGCGGTCGACGTGGCGCTTTGGGATCTCAAGGGCAAGCTGCTGGAGCAACCGGTCTGCGCACTCCTCGGAATAGCCCGCCAAAATGTGCCGATCTATGGAAGCGGCGGCTTCACGTCTTACGACGTTTCGAAACTGCAGAACCAACTCAGCGGATGGACGAGCGCGGGCATACCGCGCGTCAAGATGAAAATCGGCCGCGAACCGCATGAAGATCTCAAGCGCGTCGCCGCAGCCCGCTCCGCGATCGGTAACGCCCAACTTTTCGTCGATGCCAACGGCGCCTACACATGCAAAGAAGCGCTCGAATTTGCGCGCGCGTTCGTCGCGTATGGCGTCACGTGGTACGAGGAGCCCGTGTATCATGAAGACTTCGAGGGACTCGCGCTCATTCGAAACAACGCACCCCCGAGCATGGAGATTACGTCGGGTGAGTACGGTTACGGGCTCTATCATTTCAGCCGCATGCTCGACGCACACACGGTAGACGTCCTACAAGCGGACGCAACCCGATGCGGCGGCTTCTCCGGTTTGATCGCGGTCGACGGTTTGTGCCAAGCCAAGATGATCCCGCTATCCACGCACTGCGCGCCGTATCTGCACCTTCATATGGGAGCATCACTGAAGAGCTTGCGTCACATGGAGTATTTTTTCGATCACGAGCGGATTGAGAAAATGTTTTTCGACGGCGTCCCGGAGAAAAAAGAGGGGATGCTCGCTCCGGATTTGGATCGTCCCGGAATCGGGCTGGACTTCCGCCGGGCGGATGCGCAGCGGTACGAGGTTTCGCTGTGATCAAAGTGTTGCCACGGCCGACGCAGCGACCCGACGCCGTTAACGTCACGGACGTCGACGTCGAAGGTCTGGAACGCGGTTTGCGTACCGCCGTGCGCGGCGAAGTTCGCTTCGATGACGGTAGCCGCGCGCTTTACGCGACCGATGCGTCAAATTACCGGCAGGTTCCGATCGGCGTGGTGCTTCCGGCGGATGCAGATGATGTCCAAGCGGCGATGGCGGTCTGTCATGCATTCGGCTGCCCGATCTTCGCGCGGGGCGGCGGTACGGATTTGGCTGGGAGCACGTGCAATGCCGCGGTCTGCTTTGATTTCTCCAAGTACATGAATCACATCGTGCGGATGGATTGGAAGAAGAAGCGGGCGACCGTGGAGCCGGGATGCGTTTTGGACGACTTGCGTGATGCGGCGCAAGAGCGGGGACTGACGTTCGGCCCCGATCCTGCCACGCACAACCGCAACACGCTTGGCGGAATGATCGGGAACAATTCCTGCGGCATGCACGCGCAGATGGCCGGTAAGGTCGAAGACAACACGGTCGAGTTGGAGATCCTCACTCACGATGGTCTGCGCATGTGGGTTGGCCCGACGCCGGAGAAAGAACTGGAGCGAATCATCGCAGCGGGCGGCCGCCGTGCAGACATCTACCGTAAACTTCGCGATATCCGCGACAAATACGGCGATCAAATCCGCGCACGTTTCCCGAAAATTCCTCGCTTGGTCTCCGGCTTCGCACTCCAGCAGTTGCTGCCGGAAAACGGATTCAATGTGGCGCGGGCACTCGTCGGTACGGAGAACACGTGCGTCACGGTGCTTCAAGCCAAGTTGCGACTCGTGCACAGCCCACCATGCCGGACGCTTCTGGTTCTCGGCTTTCCGGGAATCGCGACCGCTGCCGATCACGTGCCTTTTTGCAACACGCATGGGCCGATCGCCCTTGAGGGACTGGATGAAAGCATGTTTACGTACATGCATGACAAGGGCATGTCGACGAGCGGCCGTGCCGTATTGCCTGACGGACGTGCATGGCTGATCGTTGAATTCGGCGCGGACGAAACGCAAGAAGCCGACGACAAGGCCTGCGGCCTCATGGAAGCGTTTAAAGCCCGCGATTACGTCCCGACGATGAAGCTTATCGACGACCATGATGAAGAGAAGCTGATTTGGACGATCCGTGAAAGCGGCTTGGGTGCGACTTCAAAAATACCGGGCCTCTCCGATTTTTATCCCGGATGGGAAGATTCTGCCGTCGCGCCGGAGCAACTCGGTGCCTATCTACGCGACTTTGAGAAATTGCTTAAAGAGTACGGCTACCGCGCCTCGTTGTACGGACACTTCGGCCAAGGTTGCCTGCATTGCAGCATTGATTTCGATTTGTTTACTGCCGCGGGTATCGCCAAATATCGCCGGTTTGTAACCGAGGCCGCCCACATTTGCGTCAAGTATGGCGGCTCGCTCTCGGGCGAACACGGCGACGGGCAAGCGCGCGGTGAACTGTTGCCGATTATGTTCGGCGACGACCTGGTACGGGCGTTCGACGAATTCAAGACCGCGTGGGATCCCCAGCATAAAATGAATCCGGGCAAGGTCGTCTTTCCGTACAAGCTCGATGAAAATTTGCGTTGGGGAACACATTACTCACCCTGGGAGCCGCAAACGCATTTCTCGTTCGTGGAAGATAACGGCAGTTTTGCCTATGCTGCAAACCGGTGTGTGGGCACCGGCAAGTGCCGAAAACATGATTCCGGCGTGATGTGCCCCAGTTACATGGCGACACGCGAAGAAAAAGATTCCACACGGGGCCGTGCCCGATTGCTCTTCGAAATGCTCGACGGAAACCCACTCAAAGACGGGTGGAGAGACGAAGCCGTTAAAGACGCCTTGGATCTTTGTCTCGCTTGTAAAGGCTGCAAAGGGGAATGTCCCGTCAGCGTTGACATGGCGACTTACAAAGCGGAGTTTCTCTCGCATTATTACGAAGGCCGCCTGCGGCCGCGAGCGGCTTACGCCTTTGGTCTAATGTACTGGTGGGCAAAAATCGCTGCGCTCGCCCCGGGCCTAGTTAATTTTGTAACGCACGCGCCATTGTTGAGTCGAGTCGCAAAAGCGGCTGCCACCATGGCACCGGAACGCCGCATTCCCGTTTTTGCATCTACGACGTTCCGTCAATGGTTTGCGGCTCGCTCGCCGCGAAATGCCACGAAGCAAGAAGTCATTCTGTGGCCGGACACTTGGAACAATCATTTCCATCCGACGACGGCACAAGCGGCGGTGGAGGTACTTGAAGACGCCGGGTTTCGCGTGAGCATTCCCAAGGTGCAATTGTGTTGCGGACGACCGCTCTACGACTACGGTATGCTAGACCTTGCCAAAAAAATGCTGCGCGAAATTATCGCTGCCCTCAAAGTACAAATTGAGGCGGGGGTCTGCATCGTCGGCCTTGAGCCGAGTTGCGTCTCGGTATTTCGCGAAGAAATGCCGAACTTGCTGCATGGGAACGAAGACGCCAAGCGCTTTAAGGCGCAAACGTTTCTTCTGAGCGAATTTCTCGAGAAGTATGCTCCCGAGTACCAACCGCCCAAACTCCGGCGCAAGGTGATCGTGCAAGAGCACTGCCATCAGAAGAGCGTGCTCGATAAGGGCGCCGAAGAAAAATTGCTCCAAAAACTGGGTGTCGACTATTCCATGCCGGACTCCGGCTGCTGCGGAATGGCCGGTGCTTTCGGGTTTGAGGCCGGCGCGCATTATGACGTCTCGGTCAAGCTCGGCGAGAGCAAGTTGATTCCCGTGGTTCGGTCTGCGGCAGACGATACAGTCATCGTCGCCACCGGGTTTAGCTGCCGCGAACAGATTTCGCAGATGAGCCATCGTCAAGCGCTGCATCCGGCACAACTTATCAAGATGGCCTTGGACAATGCGCAGAGCGACACGAGCGGCACATTCCCAGAATATCGCTACATGTCCGATCCGAGGTTAGAGGCACAAACGGCGACTTTAAGAGGCCTCCTGGTTCTTGCCGGTTTCGGCATCGGCATGACGCTGGCGATCATGCGAAAGAGGCGATAAATGGCGATTGAAGTACTCGTACTCGGCGGTGGGTTCGCGGGGATGTCTGCCGTGCAGGAGCTGGAGCGCAAGGCTTCCCAAGAAGTAAACCTCACGCTCGTTAGCCGCGATAACTACCTTTTGTTTACGCCAATGCTGCCTGAAGTCGCGAGCGGGTCCATCGAGCCGCGTCACATCGTCCAACCTTTGCGCGCGGCTCTGCGCCGGACGCGATTCGTGCTGGGCGAGGCGCTAGGACTCGACGTTCATGCGCGCACCGTAACGGTGCAGCACCCCGTGTTGAAGTCGCGCTCGAAGTTCCGTTTCGATCATGTAATCGTCGCGCTCGGATCGCAGACATCAACGTTCGGGTTGCCAGGCATCAACGAGTATACGCTTCCCCTCAAAACGCTCGCAGATGCGACAAAACTTCGCAGCCGCCTCATCGGGGCTTTCGAAGCGGCTGCGGCCGCGAACGATCGACTTACGCGAGATCGCTTCCTGCGCTTCGTGATCGTTGGTGGAGGATTTACCGGCGTCGAGATGGCCGGAGAACTCACGGGTCTGGTGCGCACTTTGCGTAACTTCTATCCGGCATTGCATGGCTTCTCGCCGCAGATCGTCGTCGTCGAAGACGAGAAAGAACTGCTGGGCCAGCTTCCCGATCGCTTCGGCAAGCGGGCGGCGCAGTCGTTGCGAAAGCGGGGTGTTCGCTTAGAATTGGGCGAGCGGGTGGCGAGCGCCGACGCTGAGGGCCTATCTCTGGTAAGCGGCAAGCGGTATGAAAGTGCGACGATTGTATGGACCACCGGTGTGCGGCCGGCCGCGGTCGTAGAGACCCTTGGGCTGCAAACTTCCAAACACGGCGCGCTGATAGTTAATCCGGACCTTTCCGTACCTGGCGTCGACGGTGTATGGAGCTTAGGCGATTGCGCGAGCGTTCCGAGGAGATCGGGCGGCTCATATGCTGCCCTGGCGCAAGATGCGGTCCGCGAAGGGCCACATGTTGCTCGCAACATCATCGCGCGGTTGCGAAAAAAGCCGACGCGACCGTTCAGGTACACGCGTCTTGGAATGATGGCGTCCCTGGGAGATCGCGATGCTGTGGCCGAGTTGCCCGGGAAACGGATGATCGCAGGTGTACCCGCCTGGATGCTGTGGCGCGCGTACTACCTGAGCCGGCTGCCCGGATGGCGTCGAAAGATTCGCGTGGCGATGGATTGGACGATGAGCGGTGCATTTCAACGGGGAACGGCATGCGTCTCGCTGATAAAGTAGCCATCGTCCCGGAGGCGACAGCGGGATCGGAAAAGCCATAGCGCTCGCGTTCGCGCGCGAGGGGGCCGGCGTCGTTATCGATTATTACGGCAAACGAAAACCGGCCGACGCTGTCGTGGATGAAATAGAAAAACTCGGCTCGCGCGCCCAAGCGGTCGAAGCGGACGTTTCAAAAGAGCCGGACGTCGAACGTTTGATCGCTGCGGCCGTTAATGCATTTGGTTCGCTCGACGTCATGGTGAACAATGCGGGAATCGAGAAGAAGTATCCATTTCTCGACATGCCTTTTGACGTCTACAGCAAGGTCATCGAAACGAATTTGACGGGCACGTGGCTGTGCAGTCAGGCGGCAGCCAAACAGATGGTTTCGCAAAAGCGCGCCGGTCGGATCATCAACATCTCTTCAGTCCACGAGGAACTGGCGATGCCGACCAACGCACCGTACTGTGCCTCAAAGGGCGCCATCCGCATGTTGATGCGCACGATCGCCGTTGAACTCGCGCACTACGGAATAACCGTAAACAACGTGGCTCCCGGCGCTGTCGATACGCCTATGGACGCGCCTCTGCGGCAAGATAAGCGGAAATACGATGCGTTGCTTGCCGAAATTCCGCTACACCGCATGGCCAAACCCGAAGAAATCGCGGATCTCGTGTGCTACCTGGCCTCGGACGCCGCCGCGTATATCACAGGCGCGACCTACCTCATAGACGGCGGCATGACCAAGCAGTCCGGCAGCCTGTGAAGGCCCCCGCTCCCGTACCCGCGATCGTCGGCGCCGTCAGGGTGCTTACTATGAGATTTCCGATGCAGAAGTTGCGGCCGGCAGTACGCTGGGAAGCCCCAATTGTGTTTGCATTATCAAGGCAACCGGTGCTATTGAAAAAGTCTATTCGAGCGACTGCGGGTCCAAACTCATCGGAACGGTGGTGGCTCATCACTGGGACGGCCTGACAGGCATAGCACTCACCGCG
>JALZBM010000127.1 GCA_030947385.1 Vulcanimicrobiota bacterium | reverse complement strand
AAGGCGCCCGCAGGATTCCGGCGGGCGCCTTCTTTGTTAGGAACCGGGTTGGTTTAGACGGCTCGGCGCCCCGAGACGGCTCGGATGATGAATAAAAGAACGACAGCGCCGATGATCGCGCAGATGGCACTCCCGATATTGAATCCGGTCACGCCTGTGTGACCGAACAGTCCGTAGAGCCAGCCGCCGATGAGGGCGCCGATAATACCGATGATGATGTCTCCGAGTATGCCACCCGGACCCTCACCAGGAACGATGTACTTTGCAATTGCTCCGACGATGAGGCCGAAAATGATCCATGCGAGAATTCCCATTTCGTGCTAATCCTCCAAACTTCGTCCGGCCAATCGGCCGGACAGTAACCACGGCTTATTTGCCCGCAGCCGCCGGGAACTAAACCAAGCTGGCACTTTTATGCATTCCTAAGCGTTTACCCGTTCATGAGGTACATTGGAATCGCACTTTTGGCGGCCGCCCTGCTCGGCGTCTCGGCCCCATCCAAAAACGTCACCATCGTCGTAAACGGCGAGGGAACGATCGGCCGGTCACCCGACGTCGCGACCATTTCGATGGGCATCGTGTCTACCGACCCGGTGGCACAGAAGGCCACGACCGACAATAACAGCCGCTATAACGACGTCAGAAACCGTCTTCATTCAATTGGAATCGCGGACAGCGCAATTCGAACCCTTTCGTATAACCTCAATTACGAACAGCCCCAGCCGCCCGAGCCCGGTACGGCGCGCCCAATCCTCGGCCGACCCGCGAGCGGCCAGGGCGGCACCTTCACGGTTTCGCGTCAGGTGGAAGTTCGATTGACCAAGCTGGATCAGGTCGGTGAGGTTGTGGATCAAGTCGTCGGGGCCAATGTGAGCAACGTGTACAACGTCGGGTATTCCATCTCAAATTACCGCGAAGTCTATGCACAAGCGCTCAAAGCCGCCGTATCGGATGCCCAGCTTCAGGCCAAGGCCATGGCCTCCGCAGCGGGCATGCACATCGTGCGCGTATCGGCCATGCAATCCGGCGGGTTCTACCCCCGTCCGATGATGATGAAGGCGATCGCCGCTCCCCAGTCGGCCGGCGTGCGCATCCCGACTGAGCTGCCCCCAAGCTCGATGGACGTCCAGGCGAACGTCACGGTGACCTACGTAATCGCCCCTTAGCCGGCGCAGGCCGAAACTAGCCCCGCCCGCGGCGGTATCCTAAAGCGTAATGATTGTAAACTGCGACCAGTGCGGACAAAATCCGGCCACCACCCAGGATGTCACGATGCGGGGGGGCCAGGTCAAAACGGTCAGTCTCTGTGCCGGGTGCGCAAAGACCCGGCGGGCGGCAGCCGCGATGCCCGCCCTTGGCGCGGCTCTGGGCGCGGCAGCTCTGCTGGCCGGCGGCGCACTGTTCGTCGAACGGTTGACGCGAGAAGGCCGCGACGCAACGCCGGCCACCAGCCCGCTCGATCACCTTACCAAACGCTTTAAAACCGGAACGCCGACGCTCGCGCAATTTGCGCGCGATCTCACCGAACTCGCACGCAACGGTAAGTTGGACCCGGTCATCGGACGCGACGAAGAGGTCGAGCGCGTCGTCTCCATCCTCGCGCGCAAGAGCAAAAACAATCCGGTGCTCGTGGGCGAGCCCGGGGTCGGCAAGACGGCAATCGTCGAAGGTCTCGCGCAACGCATCGTCGCCGGGAACGTTCCGGAAAGCCTGCGCGATAAGCGCGTACTCGCACTTTCGATCGGACCGCTCGTTGCCGGCACCAAATACCGCGGCGAATTCGAAGGCCGGGTCAAGCGAATCTTGGACGAAGTGCGCAAGGCATCGCGCGACATCGTGCTCTTCATCGACGAGTTGCACACGCTCGTCGGCGCGGGAGCCGCCGAAGGATCCCTCGACATGAGTTCGATGATCAAACCGGAGCTTGCACGCGGGGATTTGCAATGCGTCGGCGCAACGACGTTCGACGAATACCGTAAATACATCGAAGCCGACGCCGCGCTCGAACGCCGCTTCCAGCCCGTCATGGTGGAAGAGCCGACGATCGAGCAAACCGTGGCAATCTTACGCGGATTGCGCGCCGGGTACAGCAAGCACCACAACGTAACGATCGGCGACGATGCACTAGAAGCCGCGGCATCCCTCTCCGCGCGGTACATCGCCGACCGCTTCTTGCCGGATAAAGCCATCGATCTCATGGATGAAGCCGCCGCAACGACCGCGCTGCGCAACCGGGGCGAGGTTGCAATGCCCGTCGTCGATGCGCAGCGCGTTGCCGACGTCGTCACGAAGTGGACCGGGATTCCGCAGGCCACTTTGACGGAAACGCAGAGCAACAATTTGCTCGCGCTCGAATCGTCCCTTGCCAAACGTGTAATCGGGCAAGAGCAGGCCATTTCATCCGTTTCCGAAGCAATCCGTCGCTCACGCGCAGGCTTGCACGACCCGCGTAAACCGCTGGGCAGTTTCTTGTTTATGGGCCCGAGCGGTGTCGGCAAAACCGAACTTGCAAAAACACTGGCGGCGCAATTATTCGGAACCGAAGATGCGCTCGTACGCATCGATCTTTCGGAATTTACCGAGTCGCATACCGTGTCGCGTTTGCTCGGAGCGCCTCCCGGCTACCAGGGACACGACGAAGCCGGACAACTGACCGAACCGGTTCGCCGGCGCCCGTACTGCGTGATTCTTTTTGACGAACTCGAAAAGGCGCATCCGGATGTCGCCGCCGTTTTGTTGCAAATTCTAGACGACGGACGCGTTACGGACGCGAAGGGCCGCACGATCGACTTTCGCCACGCGCTCATCATCATGACGACAAATACGGAAGCCGATCAGCTTCCCGACGTCTTCCGCTCGGAATTCTTAAACCGCATCGACGACATCGTTGAGTTTAACCAGCTACAACTCGAGCACATCGAGCAGATTGTGGAAATTCATGTCGGATCGCTAGGCGAGCGCCTGGGAGCGCGGCACGTCAGTCTGAGCCTAAGCGGGGAGGCAAAACGATTTCTCGCCAAGGAGAGCATGAATGCCGGGAGTGGAGCGCGTTACGTGCAACGCACCGTGTCTCGCCTGGTAAGCACACCGCTCTCAACGGCAATCTTGCGCGGCGACGTACAATCCGGTGGCGCTGCGACCGTTACGATGGAACAGCGTAGTCTCGTGGTACGCGCCGCTTAACTTCCGGAGCCGCCGGCAAGGACGACAGTACCAGAGCCAATACAATCGCACCGAGCCCGATCATCGAAACGCTGTCGGGCCGTTCACCGAGCTGTGCGAGCGCAGCAAAGGCGGCAACGAGCGGAATACCGAGCGAGCCGAGCGAGGCCGTCGAAGCCGTGACGCCTTTGAGGACGTTCGCCCATAACACCCAGCCGAGCCCAGTTCCAACCACTGAGGCGAAGACGAAGAGCCCGATCGTTGTAAATGACGGCGCCGCGAGCGTTTCGTGCGCGAAGATCGCAAAAACGATCAGGGGAACCGCGCCGGCAACTTGCTGCCAAAAGACGCCGTTCAACAAATCTTCGCCGCTCAAGTGACGCTTTGCAAGGACCGATCCGAGCGCCCAGCAGGCGCCGGCAGCGACGGCAAATGCCGCGCCGAGCAATGCACCGCTTTGCCCCGAAGCGTGCAAGCCAATAAAGCCGAGTCCGAACAGCGCGATGCCAATCGCCGCCCAGCGCCGGGGCGTTATCCGTTCCTTTAAAATGAGGCTCGAAAAAATCGTTGCCCAAAACGGCATCGTAAAAACGAGGATCGTCGTTCGCGAAACGTCGCCGTACAGCAAGGCAAATGTCGATAGACCCATCATGCCAGCAACTTGAAGCAAACCGACGACGGCAAACATGGGCGAGCGCGGCAGGCGTAGCGGCTTGCGCAAAACGACAACCGCCACAAAAAGCGTCAGCGCACCGAGGACGACGCGAGCCGCGACCAGCATCGCAGGCGGTACCTGTTGCACGAGTAAGTGCAGCGGTACCCAATTGTATCCCCATACCAAAATATTTGCCGCAAGCGCGACGTAAGTCCAACGGTTTTGCATCCTGGAATATGAACCGTGCAAAAACAAAAATGGTTGCTACAGCGGGCGGGACGCCTCCGCGCGGGCGCGCGGAATTGCAGCGGTGTGCGCGCGGTGGCAGGCAGCACACAACGTTTCGAGATTGTCCAGATGGTGCGCGCAACTGATATTTCCGTGTTGTCCCAAACACGGTTCGCGGTGGTTGACCTCTAGGCGTGTCTTCTTGCGCCCCGCGCGCCATAACCGCATGGCGGAGCGAAACGAATTCTCCGAAGGAAGCAACCGGCGGTTGGGACGCTTCGGCGGCGCGTCCCCGCACAGACGGCACCGGTATTTATCGCGAACTTTTGCCGCGCGCCGCGCGAGCGTCCACCAGTGATTTTTCCAAAACGTATTTGCACATTTTTCGCTGCACCATTTGCGCCGCCGCCCGGTCAGCGCGTTACCGCACCATGCGCAACCGCCGTCGGAAGGTTGAACCAAACGGCAGGTATCGAGCAGCGAATCGTTCTTGGACATGCAGCACGATGCTTCGACAATTTCCCCGTGTCACCCTGAGCCCGCGGCGTCACCTTGAGCTTGTCGAAGGGCGCGCGAGGAAACGGTTGTTGACATATGCAGCCCTTCGACGGGCTCGGGGGTGACACCAGGGGCGTTACAGCAGAATCGTTATGCGCCGGATCAGGGTTTCTTTTGCCTTACCGTGCTGGTAGGAAAGGGTTGCGAAAGCGGATTGCGTGGAGCCGACGCTCGGCACGCGTAACGCGATGTGGTGTTGTCCGGCTATCTGCGTGAACGCGGCGAGCGCGCGGCCGTCGGACGCGCTAAGCGCAACGCCGACATTCGAAATTCCGGCCGGAATGAAAACCGGTACCATAGTACCTTCGCGAAGAATCGCCGGGAGTGCAAATGCCGGTACGGCAGATGAGCTTGCATTGAGATGAACCGCCGCGCCATCCGGTTCGGGAACCGCTTGGGCGATGAAACCGGCGCTCGCCGTCACGCTTTGATGGTTTCGCTGCGCGACGAACTCCTTTCGCAGCGGGTTCCAATATCATCGGCACGCGGGCTGCTGAGTTTACGAAATGTGACGCCGCTGGATGAGGATTGGATTAGAGGTCGCGGGCGGCTTGGATCTCATATTCAAAACAGAGAAGGTCGTGCTCGCCCGGCACCGCCGGTTCGAACCCACTGCTGCGCAAGACCGCAATGGAAGCAGCGTTGCCGGGAAGTGTGTGAGCCCGTACAAAACGAACGCGCCCGCTCTCGGCAGCGCGCCACAGCAATGCGCGAACCAGTTCTGTAGCAAAGCCCTGCCGCTGCCAGGCCTTCGAAATCGAAAAACCGATTTCAACCTGACCACGAGCGTCGGGCGGACCGAAGTATCCGCCCGCTCCAACCAGCGTCGCGGGATCGTCCCCGACGGCGGTGCGAATTGCGTACCACGACAACCAGCCTTGTTTTTCGGGTCCGCCGTTCGTCGTTTCGCGCAGCAGAAATTCTATTGCGCCGCGGTCGTAATCCCCAGGTGGCCAATCGCCTGGAATTTTTGCCTCGAGGATCGTGCCGAGAAGGGCCGGATCGCGCAATTCGGCCTCAAGCATGGTAGGTAACGCGGGAACCATCCTCAGCCGTGAGGTTGTGAAGGCAGCCGCTAGAGAATCGATCGGATGGCCTTCTCGATCTCGCTCTTGTTCATCTCTCCGTTGCGAATCAGTTTGATATTTCCGCGCCGGTCGATAAAGACGTGCACCGGCAAACCGATCGCGCCGTACGGGCGAAGTAGGCTGCCGTTGTCGTCGAGAACCGCTTTGTACGTTGATCCGTATTTATGCAAAAAGTCATTCGCTCGACTTGCACTCTCTTGTTCGTCAACGCCAAGCACGACGAATTTACGGTTGCGGTATTTCTTTTGGAGAGCGTTAATATCGGGCGCTTCCTGGTTGCACGGCGCGCACCAGTTGGCAAAGTAGTTAAGATACACGGCTTTGCCACGCAACGATGAGAGCTTAAAGTTGCCGCCGGTTGAAAGTGGCGCCGTAAAGTCGGGCGCCGGGCGCCCGATTTGGGCGCTGTCCGCAAAAGCGACCGCGCCCGATGTTAAACAAAAAACGAAGGTAAGCAATCCAACGATACGGCGCATCAAGCGAGTCTCCATTAGAGAGTAATTCTTATCAAGCAACGCTCCGGGAGCGCCATTGGTTTCCTACCCATAGCTCGGGTAGGCGACGGCGCTGAGATCTTTTTCCATTTGCGCGACCAGTTCTTGCGCATTGGCAAAACGTACCTGATCGCGGACGAAGCGAAATTCGCGCAGAGCAAGCTCCTCACCGTAAATCGAACGGTCGAAATCTCGCAGCCACGCTTCAATCGTCCCCTTGACGCCGCCGAAGGTGGGATTCGTTCCGATCGAGACCAGGGCAGGATAGTCGCGTCCGTCGTATCTTGCCATGGCCGCATAGACGCCGTCTTTGGGATGAATTTTATCGGTGGCCGGCTCAACATTGGCGGTTGGAAATCCCAGGTCGTGCCCCCGACCGGCGCCGAGCACGACCCGGCCGCGCACTTCGAAAGCATGTCCGAGTAACGCCTGCGCCTCATCCATGCGGCCTTCCAAAATAAGCGCACGAATGCGGGTGCTTGAGATCCGCTCGCCGCCCTCAACCGCGTTTTCAATTGCCATAATTGGAATCGCGTGTGCGGTGAGTGCCTCACGCGCGAAGGTTATGTCACCGGCACGACCTTTCCCGA
>JALZBM010000126.1 GCA_030947385.1 Vulcanimicrobiota bacterium | reverse complement strand
ATGATACGTCACTGCGAAACGGTGCGCCTCGTCACGGATGCGCATCACCAGGTGAAGCGCCGCAGAGTTGGGCGGCAGCACGATCGGCTCCGGCTGCCCGGGCAGATACAGCCACTCGTGTTCTTTGGCCAAACCCGCAACGGACAGACCCGTCATATCCATCTGTTCCATAACCTCGACCACCGCACTCAATTGCCCCTTACCGCCGTCGATGAGCAGCAAGTCCGGTTTCTTGTTGAATTTCTCTTTGGCCGCAAGCGCCCGCTGCTCGCGCGAGAGGGCCTCGATTTCGGCACCGGCATCTCCGTCGTGTTTGGCAACGTCCACATCCGTCTGGGCGCGTAAATACCGCAAACGGCGCCGTAGCGTTTCTTGCATCATCGCAAAGTCGTTCGGCCCTTGATCGTACTGAATCTTAAACTTGCGGTAGTCGCTTTTCTTCGCGCGTCCTTCGACGAAGACGACCATGGAACTGACCGAGTTCGTCCCTTGGATGTTTGAGATATCGTAACATTCGATGCGATGCGGGACTTCCGGTAGCTCCAACGCGTCCGCAAGTTCCGTCAGCGACCGGGCTTGCGCGGATTCTTGGACTTCCTGATGCGCGAGATAGGCCTTGAGATTTTGTTCCGCATTTTTTTGCACGAGCCGCAGATACTCCGCACGCTGGCCGCGCTGGGGCAGCAACGCGCGCACGCGCTGGCCTTTGATTTCGGTCAGCCAACTCTCGATGACGGTTAAATCCGGAGGCAGTGCCTGAACCAGAATCTCTTTGGGTACAGCGCTCGATTGCCGCTCGCGGGAGCGGCGTTTAATTGCGACCGGCGCTTCGTTCTGACGGGCGTTGCGCATCGAGACGGCTGAGAGGTCGTACGCGCCCGCCGTACGCGCCGTGTAGAATTGTTTTAGGAATTCGGAAAACAATACATCCGGTGCCTGATCGTGCACGCCGTCGAGAATAAAGTGCTCCTGCGCGATGAGTTTCCCGCCGCGCACCATGAAGACTTGCATGCACGCCTGTCCTTGAGCGCGAGCCATCGCAATAAGGTCCATGTCCAGCCGCGAGCGCCACACGACTTTCTGACTCTCCGTAACGCGGCGCACGTGCACGATGCGGTCGCGCAAACGCGCGGCGGTTTCAAAGTTATAGTTTTCGGCCGCTCCCACCATCTCGTGCTGCAGTCGCGTCAAGAGCGAGTCTTGTTTGCCTTCCAAAAAGAGCACCACTTCTTCAATCATCGCGTCGTAGTCGGCTTGCGACTGGTACCCGACGCACGGTGCGAGGCAACGCTTGATGTGATATTGCAAACAGGGGCGAGCGCGCTTGCCGTCGATTGGTTCGCGGCACGTACGTAACGGAAACACCAATCGCACGAGGTCGATCAGCTCGCGCAAGCCGTGCGCGTTCGTGTAGGGCCCGAAGTAGCGGGCTCCGTCGTCTTTGACGACGCGGGTAAACACGACGCGCGGGAACGGTTCGTTCGTCACCTTCAAATACGGGTAGCGTTTATCGTCGCGCAGCCGCACGTTGTACGGCGGCTGGTAACGCTTGATGAAATTCGCTTCGAGGATAAGCGCTTCGACTTCGTTCGTAACGACGATAGTGCGAACGTCGACCACGCGTTCGACCATTGCTTGCGTGCGAATGTGGTGCGCTGCGCTATCCTGAAAGTACGACCGCACGCGGCTGCGCAGAGAGACGGCCTTCCCAATGTAGAGAATGCGTTCGCCATCGCCATACATCATATAGATCCCCGGCGCGTCGGGAATCTGCGCGAGCGTCTCTTTTAAGGAAGGGCGGCCGGAGTCCACGAGAGGGGCTTTAGAGAACCGATGCCTTTCGTCTTGCGAGAACCAGGCGGTAGACCGCGTAAATCGCGGCGAGCACGACCGCAACGACGATCAGCATGGAGAATTTGTGTAACAACGGCACGATTAGCTCCAGGTTCTTTCCAAGGGCGTCGCCCGCAAAGGCGAGGATACCGCAGAACCCGAGCGAGCCCAGAGCATACCATAAGTAAAACGGAACCAGCGGCATGCGCGTTATCCCGGCGGGAATGGAGACGATTCCGCGGATGACGGGAACGAAGCGGCAAATGAAGATCGCAAAACTGCCGTACTTTGCGAAGAAGGCGTCGACTTTGCCCATTTCCGCTTCGTGAAACGCAACCAAGTGACCGTATTTATGCACGAACGGACGGCCACCGTAGTGGCCTATAGCGTAGCCGATGCTTCCGCCGGTGAGTTCGCCCAAGACCGCGACGATAATCACGGTTGCCAAGCTATGTAAATGTCCCGTCGCGACGAGCGCGCCCGCCGCGGGCAGAATAATTTCCGAACCGATCGGCGCGCCGACGTTTCCCGCGGTCATTGCGGCGAACAGGCCCAAGTACCCCGCGTGCTCGACCAACGATAAAAAGAAAGCGGACAAATGTTGCATTACGTGACCTTTACTCGGTTGCGGCTGCGGTGTTTCGCCGAACGCTTGCGCGGCGAAGGATTTCCGCGGCCAGTCCGCCGCCTTCAATCCGGATCGCTTCAAAAAGATCGATCGGATCGACCTCCCGGTCACCGGCGCGCGATTCCGCGAGCAAAACGATTTTGCGAACGCGCGGCGTCACGAGAATGCCTTCCCACGAACGGTCCTCGCCGGTGCCGAGCGACCGCCGCACATCCGCATGCACGCCGGACGGATCGATAGACTCGGTTCCGAGCGATTGCGAAATCGCCGGATCGTGTTCTTCAAGAAGCGCAACGAGCATGTGCTCGGCGCCTAAGTAATAATGGTGGTGATTGCGGCATTCTTGCTCCGCGGCACGGAGCACTCGGCGAGATGCGGCGCTAAATCTTGAGAACAAATTGTACTTTTTTGTTGGACGCCTCACCGGCAACGCCGGCAACGGGAAATGGTCGGGCTGGCAGGATTTGAACCTGTGGCCTCTGCGTCCCGAACGCAGCGCTCTACCAAGCTGAGCTACAGCCCGACAAACTCCCTGCGGTTCTAGCGCCCGTTGTTTGCTCCTTCCTTTAACCAAGGGGAAAGGGCGTCGACCTCCAGAAAGGATAGGCCGCTCTATGAGATACCTCATCGTCGGATGCGGCCGCGTCGGTTCCGCGCTCGCGAAACTGCTCGATGCGGACGGTAACGAAGTTATCGTCGTCGACGAAAATCCGGCTGCGTTCAAACGCCTCGGCGCCAAATTCAAAGGTCACGTGGTTGTCGGCACCGGCATCGACTACGACGTGCTCAAGCGCGCCGGCGCGTCCTCGGCGGATGGCTTTATCGCGGTCACCGATGGCGATAACCGCAACGTCATGGCGGCTCTTATCGCGCAGCGGATGTTCAAAATCAAAAAAATTGTTGCGCGCATTTACGATCCGCCGCGCGGTGCGTTGTATCAAGAACTCGGCATCGATACCGTCTGCCCGACGACCATCGGCGCGAAGCTCATCCGCGACGTCCTGCTGGAAGCTCCCTGGAGCACGCTGCGCACGTTCGATTTCGGCGGGGTTACGTCGCTGACGGCAACGGTCGCACGGGCCGACGCCGGTAAGCGCGTCGGCGACTTTGAGCGCACCGGTCTTATCCGCATCGCCGCCATTCGCAGCGGCAAAAGCGTGCGCGTTGCGGCGAGCGACACCGTTTTGGCCGAGGGGGATCAAATTAACGCGATCGTGGCACCAGAAGCCATCTCCGAATTTGCGACGATGTTCGCGACCGCCCAACCCGCCTCACAGTTGAGCGCGTAAGTGTTTATTTTAATCGTCGGCGGCGGCAAAGTGGGATCGTATTTGACGCGTGCCCTGCTCGCGCAAAACCACGAAGTAGTCGTTGTCGAAAAACAAGAAAAGAAAGCACGCGCGCTCGAGTTGCTCCTCGATATGAACGTCAGCGTTGTTGGAGACGGGTGCGATCCTGAGATTTTACGCCAAGCGGGAATCGAGCGCGCCGACGTTGTGGTTGCCGACACCGGCGATGACGAAGATAACCTCGTCGTGATCCTCATTGCAAAACGGCAGCCCAACCATCCGCGGTGCATCGCGCGGGTCAACAATCCACGCAACAAAATGATTTTTGAATCCCTCGATCCCGAAGACCCCGTCGTCGTTATATCCTCCACGGAAGTCATTCTGGATGTCTTGAACGAGCACGTCAACGCCCCGCAACACAGTCAAATGCTCGCGTCCATGACGTTGTTTGATCGAGCCAACCTTGAATTGCTGAAGGTAACGGTTCCGCAGGATTGTTCGATGGCGGGTAAGCCTCTACACGAAGTCGCATTCCCGCGCAACAGCGTCGCGGTCGCAATCGATCGCGCCGGGGAAGACTTAGTCATACCCAACAGCGATACGCGCATCCAGCCAAACGATCAAGTCATTGTGATTTCCAAAAAGGGAGCCGCTGAAGCCGTCCGCGATGCGCTCGTGGGATCGGCGTCGGATCCGCCTAAAATGAGGGTTCCGACTGCTTGAAGCGCCGCAGAGTCGCCAGCACGATAACCGCCGACGACAGCAGCGTTGCAAGTACCACGGCAAAAGTCACGTCGATTATTTGCGGACGCGTTATCATCGAATAAGGCACCGCGAGTGCGAGCACCAAAGAAAGTGCGCCGCGAGCGAAAAAACACGGCCGCATTTGCCGCCAAGGCAGCGGCGATCCCAAAAGCAACAACGGCAAAGATGCCGGACAGATGTAGGGCCTTGGCGATGAGGCATGTGCCGTACGCGCCACAAAGTGTGGCGATAATTTGCAAGGGAGTTCCATGCGCCACACATTGCGATACCGGCGACTGCTGCGGCCACCGCCATCGCCGCAGCAATCGTTACGGAACCGACACTCACTGTCGCGGCAAGCGCAACCAGTAGCGCTCTATAGACGAGGACCGCCATAGCATCGTGAGCAGCGCCTCACTTTGCACGCTGGAGAGTGCGGACGGAACCTCAAGACGTCTAAATATCGCCACGATCGCAATCGGATCGGTTGCACTCACAACGGCACCGATACGAGCGCCGGTAGCTGCTGCTTGCTAACCAGTAGGTGAACTTGGGACGCGGTTACGCAAAGGAGCAGTATGTCACCTAGGTCGTTCGTTTGCGCGCCGAATCAATGCGTGTGCGTGAAGTTTCCAACGGCAACCCCGTGCTGCGCGATCGCGGCAATCGCCGCTCGCATGCCGATCGCACTCTCGGGCCGTCCGACCGCCGCGAAATACCACTCGGGATCGATGTTGAGCGTCCGCGTTTGAATCATGCTCACGCGAATGCCGGACAGAAACTCGTCCATTGCCGCAACTTCACGCGCGTCGTCGGTTACGCCGGGATGCGTGAGTAAGTTGAGCGAGACGCGCAGGCCCGCGCGACACGCGACGCGGATGCTTTCAAACACGTCCTCGAGTGTATAACCTTGCGGCCGGTAATACGCCGCGTAGACGTCGGAGCGAAAAGAGTTCAGGCTAACGCGCACGGCCTGCAGGCCCGCGTCGATGCAACGCCGCAGGGCGGATGGCATACTTCCGTTTGTATTGAGATTGATCGTCCCGTTCTGCGCGCTCGCGCGAACCAGTTCGATGCTGCGGGCAATGGTCAAAGAGCGCAGGAGCGGCTCGCCTTCGCACCCTTGACCGAACGAGACGATCCCCTCGGGCACGCGGTCCAAGTGGTGAATGGCGACGCGCGCTAGTTCTTCCGCCGTTGTTTCGAATGCGATGCGAGTTTGCGGGGAGGGCAGATTGGCTTCGGGGGCGAGTTCGGAGATGCAGCCGACGCATCGCGCGTTGCACTTCGGGGAGACCGGCAACGCGGCTTCCCCTCGCTCTAAAAAGACATTTTGCGCTGTAAAACAGCCGTACTCGCGAGAACAAAGCGCGACTTGCTGCAGGACGCGATTTTGGGGATCGAGTGCAATCCGCGACTGCAGCAATTTCTCCAACTCGCGCTGCGCAAAGTAGCGCGGCGTCCAGTCTTCACTCTCATCCGTACGCATCGCCGCAACGTGCAACGCATCCTCAACCACCGCGGCAAATGTGTATCCGAAAAGAGGAAGTGCGGGCGCCTTTTTTTCCTTGGCATAAGCGGGAACGAGCAGCCGCGTGTAGCCCGCGGGCAGGGCCACCGCAAGTGCAAAGCGAGTATTGGGAAAACGGGCCGTCGAAAGCGGGTGCCGCCCCGGAAGAATCATTGGAACGCACCCGGGCGGCGCGGGAATAAGTTCTTCGGATTGTGCCGGGCGCAGCATGCCGCCGTCGGCTAATGGTTCGATTTCTTCATCGAAAAAGATGTTTCCGCGGCGGTCGCAGTAGGCTAGGCCTGCGGCCTGCCCGCCGCTCAAGCCCGCACCGTCGTATCGAAAACGCGGACCGCCGGGCCGGTTAAAAACGCTTCGCCCTTGCCGTCCCATTCCACAACGAGGCGGCCGCCCGGCACGTTGACTTCGACCGGCGAGCTAACCTCGCCGCGCGCGATAGCCGCCGCAGCGCAAGCGACGGCACCCGTCCCGCATGCCATTGTTCTACCGGCACCGCGTTCGAAATGACGGACCAGCAAGCGCGACGGCCCCGCTTTCACGACCACATGTACGTTGGCGCCGCCGGGTATCTGCCGGTTGTATTGCGCGCCCATGACATCCAGATCGACATCGTCCAGGGCTTTAACAAACAGCACCACGTGCGGGTTGCCCAAAGAGACGAACGCGATATCCGCTTGCGCGTTATCGTTTTTGGCAAACTTCGGGTTTCCCATGTTCACGCGCACGCCGTACTCCGGGGATTGCGAAACGACGCTCGTTTGGATGACGCCCGCCAATGTCTCGAC
>JALZBM010000303.1 GCA_030947385.1 Vulcanimicrobiota bacterium | reverse complement strand
CTTATTCGGCCATTCGCACGATCCGTATTGCCAACTCCACGGCAAAATCTGGATCGTCAACCCCGGTTCGCCCACGGAAAAGCGCCGCCAACCCCAATTTTCCTACGGCATCCTCACCATCGAAAACAACACGCTAACTCCAAACCTATATTTCTACGCAGACAAATCCCCAACGTCACCCTGACCCTAAGGGTGTCACCCTGAGCCCGTCGAAGGGCCCCGAGGCAAAACCCACACCGCCGCGAATCAGTCCGTCGCGTCGTGGGATGATGGTGGAACTGGTAGACACAACAGACTTAAAATCTGTCGCTCGAAAGAGCATCCGGGTTCGATTCCCGGTCATCCCACCAGTTTTGGTGCTCGGTTTGAGCAGCGCAGCTTGTCGGGCGTTGGTGAAAGCATCGCACAATCCATGGCTCATGTTGGGGCACAATTGACACCTGAACATATATTTTCTATTATATAGAATATATGGCAAAGGGTGACTACCTCGGCGAATTTGAGCATATCGTGCTGTTGTCTGTGCTGCGCCTCGGCGACGGAGCGCACGGGACGATGATTCGCATGGAGATCGAGTCCGTTACGAGGCGTTCGCCCGCAATCGGAGCGGTCCACGCGACACTTGAGCGGCTGGAACGCAAGGGTTTGGTGGCCTCTTGGATTGGTGAGCCCACCAAAGAACGCGGCGGAAAAGCGAAGCGCCATTTCAAGGTTGAGGCCGCCGGTTTACGCGCTCTCAAAGAAGCGCATTCGACGCTCGAACGGTTGCAAGCGGGAATCGCGCTGTGGGGTTAGGCCCGATCGAGCCGCCGCTGCTACCCTCAATACTTCTCAACGCGGCGCAGCCGTCGGATTATGAAGTTATTGCAGGCGATCTCTACGAGGAATATATTGTTCGTCTTCACTCAGGCGGACGTGCGAAGGCGGACCGCTGGTACTGGTCGCAAGTAATTCGATCGATGCCGTCACTGCTTTCGTATTCAAGATCTCGTAGCACGCCCGCCGGCATTGTGACAACTGCGGCAATCGTGCTCGGCCTGCTCTTTGCGATGCTTCTCGTCAAGGAATTGATCGATAGCGGGATTCACGCCGTCTACCATCCTGCGCGCGGTGTCGTGCATTTGTGGCCGTACTTCCCCGCTGATTGGCTTGTGGCCGCGGTTTTCGGCGCGTTGATTGTCGCGATTATCCGGCCGCACGAAATTCGCATCGCCATTCTGGCTTCGTTCATGCTGATTGGAGCGTTCACGCTTCCGATCATCGCGGGGTTCTCCGCACCCCTCCCCCCGCTTACTTGGCTCTTACTCCTAGGTGCCGCGCCGGCCATGACGGCGGGCGGACTGGCCTATCAGCTTGTAAGGAAAATACGGAGCAATGTACGTTAAACGCGTAGCGGCGGCTTGCGCAGCCCTCGCACTGCTCGGCGCAACTTCTCGCGCGACCATAAATGAAAAGCCGTATCTGCATGCACAGCGCCTAGTAGATGTCGGCGGTGGACGGCGGCTCAATCTGTATTGTTCCGGAAGCGGCTCGCCAACGGTGGTTTTGGATGCCGCTATCGGTTCAACAATTTTCGTGTGGAACAAAGTCCAGCCCTTACTCTCCAAGCATGCGCGGGTTTGCGCCTACGATCGCGCGGGGTATGGTTTTAGCGACCCTGGCGGTCTGCCTCACACGACGAACGCCAATGTGAACGATCTACACGCCTTGCTAAAAAATGCCGGCATTGCGCCACCCTACGTGCTTGTTGCGCATTCACTCAACGGCTTCGACGCGTGGCTTTTTGCAGATCGCTATCGTTCCGAGTTGGCCGGGATGGTGTTGATCGAACCCTCAAACGTGGCTGAAGGCCGGTTTGCGAGTATTTCGGGCAAGAAAAAATTCGACACTGAGATGGCCGCGGATTTAAAGTTCATGAAGGCGTGCGCGAGCAAAGCGGATCATCAAAAACTCGTGAGCGGTGACGATTGCGTCGGTGGCGCCGACCCGCGTTTGTCGCCTGCACTGAATCGCATAGAGCTGGCGCACAAGACGTCGGCCGGTATGTGGGACGCCGTGTTTTCCGAGAGGGCGAGTTTGCCCGAAGACCTTCGCGAAGTGATAACCGAGCAGCGCACGTACCGCAATCTCCCGCTCATCGTATTAAGCGCGGGCGTATTGGAAGACGCACCCCGCACGCCGGCCGCGCAACGGCAAGCTTCTAAGCGTCTCTGGTCTGAACTGCGAGCCGCTGACGCTGCACATTCAAATCTCGGCACGAGCTGTATCGTACCCGGCTCCCGTCATTACATTCAAGTCGATAAACCCGGCGCGGTCGTGGCTGCCACGCTCGAAGTCATTCGTGCCGGTAAAATCTCCGCGAAGCCATCCTGCGCAC
>JALZBM010000125.1 GCA_030947385.1 Vulcanimicrobiota bacterium | reverse complement strand
GCCGTGCATTCCGTGCTGATGAAACGAGTTGTGGTTGAAATCGAACCGCTCGCAATTACCGTCGTACAACAAACCGTGGGAGCGCTCGTCGTGGGAACGGCGGTGCTATTTTCACGGCAGGGCGCGAACATTTTACTCGAATTGGGAATTCGTGAGCTCGCTCTCATTTCGGTTGCCGGCGTGTTCACCATGGCGTTGCCGTTCGTGCTGTACATCACGGCCGTGAGGAAAATTTCAGGAGCGTCGGCCGGTATTGCAATCGCTTTCATTCCGGTGTCGGGCCTAACGCTTTCATCCCTGATCCTTAGGGACGGATTAAGTCCGCTCCAAGTAGCCGGCGCCGTCTTAACGGTCGTTGCGCTGCTTTTCGCGGCACGCGTAGAAGCGCGGTTTGCGTATATTCCGCGTTAGTTCAGCGATCGCTCACGTCGGTTTATTTATAGCAAAGTGCTAATCTGCAAGAGATAAAACGCGGGATTGCGAAGGTGCACGCACTCCTCGAGACCAACGGAGGCCGATCTATGTTGCACGCGCTGGGTCAATCGTTGTTACTTGCTGTGGGGATGCTGTGGCAAGTCGGATGGAGCCTGATTCTTGGCTTCATCTTATCGGGTCTCATCCAGGTGTTGGTGTCCAAAGAAAAGATGCGCGCACAACTCGGCCGCAACGGGCTTCGCGAGATCGCGCTTGCGACGGCTTACGGAGCCGCGAGTTCCAGTTGTTCCTATGCCGCGGCGGCCCTAAGCAAAACGCTTTTCAAGAAAGGCGCCGGCATCATCCCGTCGCTTGCCTTCCTGTTTTCCTCGACGAATCTCGTCGTCGAACTCGGCATCATTCTGTATCTCTTAATGGGCTGGCAGTTCACGCTTGCAGAATGGATCGGCGGTTTGGTGCTGGTTGCAATCATGGCGGTTCTCGTCAAACTCACGTATCCCAAGAAGCTAATTGAAGACGCCCGCCGGCAAGCCGAGCGAAACGCAGGTCACGATCATGGCGAAAACGTCGCCCAAGGCGCAACGTTTTGGGAGAAACTTCGCAATCCGCAAACGCGCGTGCTCGTGGCTCAGAACGTTGCCATGGATTGGTCGATGCTTCGCACCGATCTGTTGTTAGGATTCCTATTCGCGGGACTGCTCGGAACGCTCGTGCCCGACAGCGCATGGAAGGTGTTGTTTCTCAACGGCGCGCCAAGTTGGGTTCAAGTGCCCGCAAATGCCGTCGCGGGTCCCCTCATCGCCGTCATTTCTTTCGTGTGCTCAATTGGCAACGTTCCTCTGGCCGCCATCCTCTGGGCGAGCGGCATCAGTTTTGGCGGCGTTCTCAGCTTCTTGTATGCTGACCTCATCGTGTTGCCGCTGCTCGACATCTATCGGAAGTACTACGGTTGGAAGATGGCGCTCTATATTGCGCTGGTTTTCTTTGTGACGATGGTCAGCGCCGGGATTCTAATGGATGTGCTTTTCGGGGCGTTTCATGCGATCCCGTCGCCAAATCCAAACCTGCGTACGAACCTGGCTCTATTTCGAATAAACTACACGTTCTGGTTGAACCTATTCTTCGGTGTTCTGGCGGTATATATTTGGGATATCAATCGCCGCAATCCGATGGGGCACAATTCGGTCCTTAGCGCTTCTTAGCCGGCGATCAAATTCGCAAACGTGTGCGCGTCGACGTTGCCGCCGCTGAGAATGACACCGACGCGTTTGCCGCGCGTTTGAACCTTACCGAACAACAACGCGGCAAGCGACGCTGCTCCGCTCGGTTCGAGCACGAGCTTGAGGCGCTCGAACGCAAACCGCATCGCGGTAACGATTTCCGCGTCGCTCACGGTGACGACGCCGCGCGCATACCTCTGCACGAGTGGAAACGTTATCTCACCCGGCGACTGCGTCATCATGCCGTCCGCGATCGTGTCGGGCACCGGAATCTTTATGCGCTCGCCGGCCGCAAGCGATTGCTCCACGTCGTTGCCCTTTTCGGGCTCGACACCGTAAACGGCGATGCGCGGATTTATTGCGTGCGCGGCTACCGCGGTGCCCGAGAGCAATCCCGCTCCGCCGGTCGGAACGAGCACCACACCGATGTCCGCAACGTCCTGCAGAAGCTCCAGTACGCTCGTGCCTTGACCGGCAACGATATGAACGTCGTCGTACGGCGGCACCATGGTCGCGCCGCGCTCGTCGCAAATCTGTTGTGCGATAACGGCTCGATCTTCTTCGGCGCGATCGTACAGCACGACGGTCGCTCCGTATCCTCGCGTCGCTTCCAGTTTGGTTCTCGGTGCATCCTTCGGCATGACGATCGTGGCTTCGATCCCTAAGAGCTGTGCTGCGAGCGCCACGCCTTGTGCGTGATTGCCGCTCGAAAAAGCCACCACACCACGCGCGCGAGCACCGGTGTCCAACTGTACCAGACGATTGTATGCGCCGCGGAATTTAAACGCGCCCATCCGCTGGAAGTTCTCGCATTTCAAGAACGCGCTCGATCCCGTGCGCTCGTCGAGCGTGCGCGAGGTGACGACCGGCGTTCGATGCGCTATTCCTTGCAGGCGTGACGCCGCCGCCAGAACGTCTTCGAACGTGACGCTCGGAAGGACGGTTGCCACTACGGAGCCGTAGCCGGTACGGGCGCTGCGTCTTTGACGTGGAAGTGCCAAGCCCGCACGTGTCCGTCGTCATCGAGCACCATCACTTCGGTATAGACGTGCTTATCAAACGTTGCTTCGAAGTCGTGCTCGCCCGGCGTACTCGTCGCTGCAGCAACCTCCTTGATACCTTTATATTTACCGGCGTCGCGCAGTTCCGTCGAATATTGGGCAACTCGGATCGGCGTAATCTTGGCGCGCAATTGAGAGTCGAAATCCTTCATCACCGGATCCATATTGTTCGCGATCACGGCTTGCGTGATCCGGTCCGCTTCTTTTTCGGATTTGTTCTTGAACGAGCAACCGGCGAGCAAGACGGCGAGCGCCGCTAGCGCGCACACGCTTTTTGATACGGTTGCGGTAAACGTTGACACGTTAATTTTTGACCTCCACGGATTGATCGACGGCGGTAAATTCTACGAATGCCAATTTGGGATTCCACTCTTGCGCGAGGCGCAAACTCCACTCGGATTCAAACAGGCCGACTGGGCGGCCGTCCCAATCCTCCGCCAACTTTGCATTGGATGGAAACTGCGCGCCCTGGATCGTATCCGCATCGCCGCCGATTCGGCGCGCGACGCTGTAGGGTAGCGGCGTGAAATGCGTTTTGACGTTATACTCAGCATCGAGCCGGTATTTGACTACCTCGAATTGCAACGCCCCGACCGCGGCGAGAATCGGTTCGGTTCTCGTCGACCCGAGCGGATACATGACTTGAATGGCTCCCTCTTCCCGCAGTTGCGCGATTCCCTTGCCGAACGATTTGTAACTCGCTGTGTCGATACTCCGGACTGCGGCAAAATGTTCCGGCGCGAAGGACGGAACCGGCGCATACTTGAGAGCTTTGCCTTCCGAAAGCGAGTCTCCGATGGCAAATACGCCCGGATTGGCCAGGCCGACCACATCCCCCGCATAGGCCGATTCCAAGGATTCCCGCTCGCTTGCGAACAGTTTCATCGCGCGGGTGAGCCGCACGTCCTTGCCGGTTCGCGCGTTGCGTACGGTCATGTCGCGCTCGAATTTGCCCGAGCACACGCGCACGAAGGCGATCCGGTCGCGGTGGCGCGGATCCATGTTGGCTTGAATCTTGAAAACGAATCCGGAAAATTCTTCATCGACCGGAGAGATTTCGCCGATGTCGGCGATGCGCGCAACCGGCGGCGGGCTCATGTCGACGAAATCGTCTAAAAAGAGTTCGACGCCGAAGTTGGTGACGGCGCTCCCGAAGAACACGGGTGTAACCTCACCGCGCAACATTGCTTCGCGGTTAAAATCCGCACCCGCCCCGTCGAGTAACTCGAGTTCGTCTAAAAACTGCCGGTAGGTCTGTTCGTCGGAGAGCGCGGCGAGCGCGGGATCGCGAACGTCCGTCACGCGAACGGCGGCCCGCTTTGCACCGTGCGTCGTTCGTTCGAAAAGATGCATCTCGCGCGTGCGACGGTCATACACGCCGCGAAATGACGGCCCGTTGCCCAGCGGCCAATTGATCGGATAGGCATGAATGCCGAGCACCGTCTCCAGTTCGTCGAGCAACTCGAGCGGATCGCGGCTCGGCCGGTCCATCTTGTTCATGAATGTGAAAAGCGGAATGCCGCGCGCACGGCAAATCGCGAACAATTTTTTCGTTTGCGGCTCGACGCCCTTGGCGGCATCGATGAGCATGACGGCGCTATCCGCCGCAAGCAGCGTGCGATAGGTGTCCTCGCCAAAATCTTGGTGACCGGGCGTGTCGAGCAAATTGATGGTAAAACCGTGATACGGAAATTGCAACACCGTTGAAGTGATCGAAATCCCGCGTTCGCGCTCGATATCCATCCAGTCGCTCGTTGCGGCGCGCTGACGTTTGCGTGCCGAGACTTGTCCCGCGGTCTGAATTGCGCCGCCGTACAGGAGCAATTTTTCCGTCAGGGTCGTTTTGCCGGCATCGGGATGTGAAATGATCGCAAACGTGCGGCGCCTGGACACTTCCTCAGCTATGGACACGCCTACAGGTTCGACAAGGTGTATACGCGCAACTCCGCCCGGCGGCTGAAGCGCACGAGTACGAGTTTTGTCGGAGTCCGGTAGATTTGCGAGCGTGGGGGAATGTGAAAGCGGTCGTTTCCGCGCGTGACTACGGCGTCGCTTGCGCGTACGTCGATGCGGCAGTTGCGGTAGGTGAGCGCCGTGCCCGGCGCAACGCGCCGCGCACCCGCGGGCAGATGCGCGAGCACGGCCCCCACACTCTTTGCGCGAAAAACGCTCTGCGGTAAAAGACATTCGGGCAAAGCGGAGAGCACCCACGGCGCTTCGATGCCCTCAAAATTTTGCGCGCGATAGGTTGAAGGCGGCTGTTTACGTCCGCTGCTCGGCGCGCCCGAGGCGCGCACCGAGCGGATCGTCCAATTCGGCAGCGGATGCGCGCGCAGTGCGAAAACCGTTCCGATGCCGCACACGAGCAGTGCGGCGATGAGATAGTATTTTAGCAGTGCTTACGCGGCGCTCTCGGCCGCCTCGCGCGCGCCGTTAACGTTGCCGAGCGTCATCCGAACGCCGCCGATTTTATAGTCGGCCATACCGTAATAGATGTCGAACACGCGCGCGCCGAGATCGGGCCGCGGATCGATGCCGGTGGGGAACACGACGTTGTCGACGACGCCCGTGGTCTCGTCACCCGTTTGCGGTGTCAGAACGGGCTGCGGCGAGCGGTAGCGGATGATGTCGGGGCGCTGCGCATCGTGAATCATCAGGCCCGCGCTGTAACGGAATTTCGGTTTGGCGGCGGCGCCGTCCAACACATCGACGGCGTGAAAGAGCGACATCCAGCCTTCTTCGATTCGCACCGGCGGCGTGCCGCAACCGAGTTTGAGCGAACCCCACTGCGCGTCGGGCGACATGACCAGCACGCTTTCGCGCACGTCCGTAATCTTCGCACGATTTTTGAGCACGGGCCCGAGCGGAATGTAGCCCATGCGAATCGATTCGCGATCGGCGAAGGGCATTTTTTCGATCATCGGAATCGCCGCGCGACCGTCGATCGCGGAGAGATGCAACATCGGACGGTGATAAAACGCAAGCGAAAGAACGCCGCCGGGTGACTGCACGGGTTCGGGAAAGAACGCGGCATCTTTGTCGTCGCCGACGTGCATCCCGGGACCCTTGAAGTCGAGCAGTCCCAGGCGTTCCCACGCGTGCGCGTCTTTCGAAAGCGCAATCGCAATGCGCGGTCCGTCCGGGCCGAATGCGGTATAGGCCATAACATACGCGTCGATCGCTTCGATGAACGTCACGCGCGGATCTTCACAACCGTAGCCGGGATTCGCGCGAATTTCGTAGCTCGCTTTCGGCTCGAGCGCAAAGCCCAAGCGCCGGCATTGAAAACCCGCGGCTTCCTCGTCTATGCGCACGGAGCCGACGCGCGAAATATTCGCCCGCGCGACGTCGCGCGGATAAAGCATGAGCGTGCCGTCACGCATTCGCGCGCAAGCGGGATTGAGAACGCCTTCGACTTCCGACGGATCGCCGTTGGGTTCGAGAATGGTTCCCAACCGTTGAATCCGGACTTCGAGGTCTGCGATTGCGTTTGCCAGCATGTATCCTTTAGTCTAAAACGTATTGGCTCGTTTTTGCATTTCCAAGGGCGGTAACGATCTCGTGAACGCCGGCGTTGCAGTCCACTGCAAACGCGTCGAGGTTGCTCTGCGCGCCGAGTAGTTGTACCGCGCCGCTTGCCGGATGTCCGCCGGGACGCATCGTCGTGTACTGCATCCCAACTGATACAATATCGGATGAGGTTCCCAGACCCTTAGGCAAACCGTCGCTATACCCGCACCGTACGGTTAAGAGATTCCCGTCCGTTTCCAATACGCGCTCTCCATATCCGATTTTTGTGCCGGCGGCAAAAAATTGATTCTTAACCACCGGCGCCCGCAGCGTAAGGGCACACCGCACCCCTTCAACAGCGTTTGAGCCGCTCGATCCGAACAACCCGATTCCGACCCGAACGCTCGTTCCCATTGCCCCCGACCGTGCGAGCGAGAAGGTGCTTGCGAGATCCGATCCGGTAACGTGACCGCCAAGGGTCCGGATGGTTTGCACGGCCTGCGCGATGTGTCCCTGCAGTGTGGCCGCGCCGGCCGCATCCGTCACGTGCGACCATACTTCGATATCCAGCTGCGAGGCCGCAAGATGGGGTGCC
>JALZBM010000302.1 GCA_030947385.1 Vulcanimicrobiota bacterium | reverse complement strand
ATCTCTGCCAACGCTGTTGTTCGAGCGCGTGGGATCGTTGACGAAGCACCAACCGGTCGGCGAGAGCGTCTGCGTTCGCAGCATGTTTGCTTTGGCCCAGAGAACGCCGCGATTGACGTTTTCATCGGGGCAGATGACGATGGACCGGTTGAGCACGCGTTCGTAATACCTGCGGGTCCGTTCGAGCGCCTTGAGCGCGCTTGGGCATTTTGCGTACGTCCGCAAGGCTGCCGCTCGGCCGCGATTTGAGAACGACAAGATTATGTCAAAGCGGGCATATTCACGCGGTCCCAGACGGTGTGAAAAGTGCAGCGCCGCGACTGGATCGCCATCCGATTCGCACGTCGTATCGGCCAAAACTCCCGGCGATAGCGGCGCATTCTCCCGGCCATTTCCGGGGAGCACTTCGTAGCTTGTCGGCTCGACGCTCGCTCCAATGACTCTTGCAAGTTCTTCTCGTTCTGCGTTCCAGGCTACGATTGCACGGTGTTTGCTATTGTAGGTGCATGCGATACCACGCGGTGTATTCCCGCGCAACTGCGCAAATGCGTAGGTACTCATTTCGACGGGATGCTGGGTATCGTTGTAAACTTCGATGGAATAGTAACAGGCCGGAGGATCGACCGAATTGCCGTCGGGTTGCCCGCTCAAGACAAAGAGGTCCTCGCGGACGCGGACCCCGTTCGTAAGATGGTAGAGATGCTCTTGGTGTTCGGGGTGAATCCGGTACGTGCCGGGCATCGCAGCAAGCGGCGCGCCGGTCCGTTCGTCCCAGTGATTAAGCAGAACCGTCCCAAACATTTCCAGACCGATGTCGCCCGAATAGATCTTCTCGATCGCGCCGGTCGCCTTGACGATCATGGTCGCTTTCGGCGAACCGAACGTGCTGCCCGCAGCCATCTCCGTATCGGCGATGTCGTATCGGGAGATTTTATCGTTTGTGTCCGGTCGCCGCTCGCTCTCGCGTACCACCTACAAACTTCCCGCGCTCTTGGTCATGCCGCCATCGATGACGTATGAAGCACCGGTTATATATGCGCCGGCTTCGGAAGCAAGGAACGCGCAGAGTCCCGCGATTTCATCGGGCTTGGCCATCCGGCGCAAGGGTATTTCGGCGAGCAGAGCGTTGTATTCACGCGAATCGCTCTTGAGCTTCGCATCCATGGGCGTATCGACCGCTCCGGGGCAAACGTCATTTACAGTAATATTATGTTGCGCAAGTTCGATTGCGATCGTGCGCATGAGCATGCGTATGCCGCCCTTCGATGCGCAATAGGGCGCGTTAGTCGGCATAGCGAGTTCTTCGTGAATCGAAGAGATATTTATTATGCGCCCTCCGCGTTTTTGCTTGACCATATGCTTAGCAGCGGTCTGCGAGCAGAGCCACGCGCCGGTAAGGTTTATCGCAAGGACTTTGTTCCATAGTTCGAGCGGGGTTTCCAAAAACGGCATCTTCTGTTCGACCCCGGCGTTGTTTACCAGGATGTCGATCCCGCCAAAGTGTCTTGCCGCCTGCTCGCACAACTCGGCAACTTCTTCTTCTTTGCTGACATCGGCGCAAACTGCGAGCGCTTTTCCACCGAAGTTTAAGATCTCGTCGACGAGCGCGCTTGCCGGCGCCTCATCTCCGACATAGTCGATGACGATCCGGGCGCCTTCGCGAGCGAACGCAAGGGAGATCGCCTTTCCGATGCCCGTTGCAGCACCGGTTACGATTGCGACCTTATCGCTGAGTTGCATGCGACTCGGACTCCTCGGCGCTGTTCTTAGAAAATGAGGTCTCGCCCCGTTCGAGCATCGGCAACCGCGTGGTCTGCGGCGCAAATGCCAAATCGAGCGTCCAGTCGATCGCGACTTGCGCCTTACGAGTGAGGCTCGGCAGCCGTCCAAGATAGTAGGTGCGCCACAACAGCCAAGCCGCAAAACCCGTAAGCATGTGGCCTCCGGGAAGCTCGGCGATGGCTTGACGGCCTCCGAGTGAGGCCATTTGGCCGAGCTCCCGATAGCGAAATCTTCGCGTCGCCTTTCCGCGGGTGCGCGCCAGGATATTTTTTGCAAGAAGCGCGCCCTCGCGAAGCGCGTTCTGCGCGAGCGGCGCGTAGGTACCGCCCTTGGGCCTGGGGACCGCCGCGCAGTCACCCAAAGCCCACACGTGCGCTGCTCCCTCGACGGCGAAATCCCCCCCGGTTTCGATTGCACCGTGCTCGTTCGTTTTCAATCCGAGAAGCGTCGCTAAGGGCGACGGCTTTTCGCCCGCTGCCCACAAAACCGTCGCACTCGCAATACGTTCTCCGCTTTTGAGTTCGACGCCGCGACTGTCGACTGCGTTTACTTCCTGCTTGAGCCGCAAGCGCGTGCCGCGCGCGGTCAATACCCCGGC
>JALZBM010000124.1 GCA_030947385.1 Vulcanimicrobiota bacterium | reverse complement strand
CGATATCCGGCAGTTCAGGCACGCCTCGCGGCTTTATTTTGCCGTCAGCGGCATCGCAAATGCCACGATTTCGTTGGCATCTCGATGACCGGTCCAGAAGCGGGCACCGTCAAAGGCAAGTGCACGGGCTTCAAAGGGTATTGACGCAAGCGATGTGACTCGCGGCGTCTCATGGCGCGCGTCAACCTTTGCGAACTGCAAGTCCTTGAAATCCTCATCGCCCGTGACGAGATAGAACACGCCGTCAATGATCGTCATGCCGAGGGGCCGGCGCTCGAGTCGAATGACGCGCGTCACGCCGCCATGATGGTCGAGCGCGAGGATCCGCATGTTATGTGCTTGCGACAAGAACAGCGTTTCGCCGTCGAAGGCGAGGTGCACGCCGCTGAGATCCGGACAAGCGATGCGATCGTTCTTGAAGCCGTGACCGCGAACGAATCGGTAGATGTAGCGATCGTCGTCATCGTCGCCAAAGCCGATCACCACGCGCAATTCATTTCCAACGACTGCGATGCCGAAGGGCGCCCCCGGAGTCTGAATCTCTTCGGTTATGGTCTGCGTCGCTGGATCGAGTGCGTAGAGCCGATGCGCTTCGCGACTTGAAATCCAGAAAGTCGGTCCGTCGAAAGCGAGTCCGAGCGGCTCCGCACCAGGCGCTGGGAAACGTGAGAGTTCGTTAATCATGCTTGATCCGACCAGTTAGGCAAAGAGTAATTCAAGGGCGGTGCTTTCCGGCCGCAAGTATTGTGCAGGCTTTTTCGATCCGGCGCTTGCGTGCCTCCCGTTCCTTGGCTGAGTCGATCCACTGAATAAAGTCTCTGCGTGCGTCCGGCGTAAGACCGGTCCACTGCGTCTTTGCCATCGGCGCGGCTCCGAGAGCCTTGTGAAGATCCAGCGGCACGATCGAGTAACAGCATGGACGTCGCTTGCCATCCTCGAGCATCGAGCAGGCTCTGGCGATTCGGCGTTCACGCGTTTCGGGTTGCTTGGCGGCCTCGATCCAACTCAGAAAGTCCCGACGCGCAATCGGCGTAAGATCGTTCCATTGCGCCTTTGCCCTCGCCGCAATTGCGAGGGCCTTGCGAAGATCCGCCGGCACCCTAGAGCCGGTTTTTTCACCGGCTAATTTAGCGTTCATGGCTCCCACTTCGGAGACGCGTGCAAAGAGCAGGCAGCGTCGCCACCGCGTCAGGGGCTGGTTTGTCGCTCCGAAACGCGTATGTTAGGGTGTAGAGCGTATCGCCCATTCGAAACAGATATACATCCAGATTGTTCCCGGAGCCATGGGGCTGAGCGTAACCTGTCATCACAAAATTTGTCGCTGCCTGGTTGCAGATCGTCGTTGCGCTAATTACTACTTGAGCCGTAGGTACTTGTTTGAAGACGTCTGCGAGCATTGCCGCGGCGTGTGCGGGCTGGCAGTCGCAGATCTGCCGTGACCCACTCAAGGACTCGATCCCACTCTGGGCCGCCCGCTCAAAGCGAAAAGCATCACTATTGTGTGGTGCAACTCTTACCCAATCGGGTCCAATCGTGAGCGAGGGTGCCGGGGTGCCGGTCGCACCCAAATTCGGCGTCACCGGATTCGCGACCGCTGCCGCGATGCCGAGCCCAACCTCGGCGAGCACGATGATGGCGACTTTTCGAAACCCCATACTCGTCTCATTTCGACCGCAAGGTCTAAGATGGCTTTCGCCCGGCCGAAGGGCCTCGAAGGTTCCCCAGCGCGAACCCCCCCGCCCTCTTTTTTTTGGCGGGCTTTCCTTACGCTCCCCGAGTCTAACGTCGATGAAAGAGGTCCAGATCTGAGTTAAGGTTCCAGAGCGATGTTTCGTTAGATGGTACGTGCATTTTAACAAGATGCACTCGGCGTCGGCGGTGCCACGATCTTTTGTTCCACCGAAGGGATGGACGCGGGGTAGGGATCTACCGCCGGGTGGTCCGGACGCGATATGCATTATCGAGTAACGACGTAGCGTGGCGTGAGGTGATCGAACTCGAAGTAGGTATCTCGTTGATAAGATGTTACTGGTCCCGCGATTGAGTTCGCCCAAAAGCAAAAGCCGACGAGAATCTCTCGTCGGCTATTTACGGCATTGCCGCTACGGAGGTGAGCATTGGGACGGAAGGTCTTAGCGTTTTAGCTACACCCGCTCGTTGCTCCGCAGCTGTCGCATTTTAGGCACGTGCCATTTCGAACCAGCGTAAACTGACCGCAATCCGTGCACGCATCGCCCGAGTAGCCTTTGGCAACGGCAACGCGTTGCAGTTCCGTTTTTGCCATCGCGACTTGACCGGTTTGCACCGCTCCCCCGCCACCGCTTCCGTTTGCATACTGCGGGTTGTTCGGCGTGTGCGGATCGGTAAGACCCGGCCTTAGGATTGGCGGCGGTACCGCCACGCCCGGATGCAAATGCGAACTCGTCGGATGGAGTTTCTGGTTGATTGCTTGCGCCTTTGGATCGATGACGTTGCGTTCAACCTCTTCCTCGGCGATATATTCGGGTTCGACGCCCATCGCATCCATATCCATCGAGGGCTGCACTTGCGCGAGTTCGTAACGGCCGAGATAACTCACGGCGACTTCGCGGAAGATGTAGTCCAAGATCGATGTCGCCATTTTGATGTGATCGTGACCGACAACCGGCCCGTTGGGCTCGAAGCGCGTGAAGGTAAATGCTTCGACGTATTCTTCGAGCGGGACGCCGTGCTGTAAGCCCAGGCTCACGGCGATTGCGAAGTTGTTCATCAACGAGCGGAAAGCAGCGCCTTCCTTGTGCATGTCGATGAAGATCTCGCCGAGCGTTCCGTCTTGGTACTCGCCCGTGCGCAGGTAGACTTTGTGGCCGCCGATGACGGCTTTTTGCGTGTACCCGCTGCGACGGTGCGGCATGCGCCGACGCTTGGCGATGTAGCGATACACTACGCGTTCGGCAATTTGCACCGGTGTTTGGTAGCCGGTAGCAATGGGCATTTCTTCGTCGTCGCCACCACCAAGATCGTAGCTGGCTGCAAGGGGTTGCGAGAGTTTGGAGCCGTCGCGATACAGTGCAACCGCTTTAATCATGCGCTCCCAGCTGTAGCGGTACGCTTCCTTAACATCGGCCATCGAGGCGTTCTGAGGAAGATTAATAGTTTTGCTAATTGCGCCGGAAATGAACGGCTGCGCCGCTGCCATCATGTCGACGTGCGCGAGCGGGCGAATAAAACGCGACCCATGCTTGCCGCACGGCGTTGCGCAATCGAACACGTAGAGGTGCTCGTCTTTGAGATGGGGCGCGCCTTCTAGGGTCATGCGGCCGCAGATGACATCCGAGGCTTCGTCGATCTGCTGTTGCGTGAATTTGAGAATATCGCGCAGGATCGAGATATTCCAATCTGCGAGTTGCGCATCGGTCATGCCGAGTTTCTCTTTGCAGAACTCATCACCGAGCACAACACGGTTAAAGACGAACGGCAGCTCAAAAGCGCCGGCAAGGCCGGCTTCAACGCGTGCGATTGCCGCATCGTCAAACCCCTTACTCTTTAACGTCGCGCGGTTAATGTGCGGCGCGTTTTCGAGCGTAGCCGTGCCTTTGGCGAAGAGTTCGATGTCGCGAATCTGATCTTCACTGTAGCCGAGTTTGCGAAGTGCAGGTTCAACTGACTGATTGACGATCTTGAAGTAGCCGCCGCCCGCCAGTTTCTTAAATTTGACTAATGCAAAGTCGGGCTCGATACCCGTGGTATCGCAATCCATAACAAGGCCGATCGTGTTGTGCGAGATGAACCCGTTGGCCATATAGGTGACGTTAGCGGGCACCGAGAGATCGTAGGTGAGTTGCTCGCCACCATCTTCATTGGACACGATGGAGTCGTAGTAGAAGTCGAGCGAACATGCTAGGCGGTCATCACCGGTTGATTCCAAGAGCCGTTCCGCCAAGTTTCGCGAAAGGGCACCGTTATGGCGCTTATGCGATTGATACATTGCAGACTTGGAATCGCCCCCACCGGCAGGCACGAGTTCTCTGATGGTCGACTGCGGCACGTAAACATGATCGCCCTTGCGACCTTGCCACTGGGCGTTGTGACGTACCCGCGCGCGTTTGCGTGAACTGATGAACCCTGCCGCCTCCATAAAGCGCTGGGTGTAAGATACGTTGAATACGCGCGTGCATTGGATGGGCGAGTTACCCCATCCCGAAATCGTCTCGCTGGTTGACGTTGGGATACCAAGCGCCAACATCAAGGTTTTGACTTCGAGGCAAAACGCCGGGCTAACCGTCGACCAGACCGGGACGCCGTCGGTTACGGTACCGTCGGCTTCGAAGAGACCGCGGACAAAGGCGCCGTAGACGATCGGATCGTTCGTAGCAAGAACTGCATCGGGAATGTGCGGCAGATAACCTTTGCCGGAGTGATTCTCATGTGGTGAACGCTTTTTGAATCCGCACGCTTCCCACCACAATGTCAGCGGTACGGAGTTGGCCGCTGCCTCGATGTACCCCGTCTGTTGCGTGATCCGCGCTTCGAGATTGAACAGATTGCGTAACAGTATGGCCAGCCGATCCGCTACGTCAAAGTCATCTTGACTCACGCAGAAGCGTAGGCCCTTGCTATGGAACGAGCCGTCGCCCATGAAGTAACCGAGAAGTTCCGCTAGCTCGGCGGTCATCGTGCGCGGCGCGCGCGTGGAGTAATCGGCGGTCCAGTACTCTTCGCCGATGTCGGGAAGGTTTACGATTTTGGGTGTCCCGATGAGTTTTCCCATGGAAAGCGCGACGACGTCAGCCGGCGATACGTCAGCCATCCGTTTCCACTCAAGATCGCCTGTACCAGGGTTTACGACCTTGATGCGATGCGTCAGCGTACCTTGGATAACATATCCGCTCTTCGTCCTGATTTTGCGCGTCGGCTCGACGCCGTTGATAAAGAATTTTGTGGCCTGCTGCTCCCCGTCGTCGGTTAGGACGCGGAAACTAACATCCTGCCACTTCGCACCGTTCACGTCGCCGAGGTGATTGAGGCGAACGAGTCCGCGATCGGTCGAAACAAGGGACTCGCCGACGAGACAGCCGGTCGGAGCGATTACGGTAACTTGCGCGTTGCGGAAGCCGGCGACTTCGCCGATTGCCAGCGCATCGTCCCACATCTTGCGTGCAAGCGCCCATGCGCCTTGCGTGAACAGCGTTGGCGCATGCGTGATCGGAACGACGCTCAGTTGTTCGTATTCCTTCGCTTCGGCCTGATACGCGGCGTGGCGGTGATTGCGAATCACGCGCAGCATCGAATCCCAGTTTTGTTCGTAACGGGGGAATGCGCCAAGCTGCTGCGCGAGTTCTGCGGAGCACTTGTAAGCTGCACCCGTCATCAGAGCTGAAATGGCGCTGCACCAACCGAAGCCCTCATCGGAGTCGTACGGCAAACCTAAACGCATCAGCAAAGTGCCCATGTTCGCATAACCCAATCCGAGGGTGCGGTAATCGAACGAGCGTTGCGCGATTTCCTTCGACGGGAACTGTGCCATGAGCACACTGACTTCCAGCGTAAACGTCCAAATGCGGCAGGCTTCGGCAAATCGCGCGGCGTCGAACTCGCCTTTTTCATTCTCGAATTTGACCAAATTCAAGCTAGCAAGGTTACACGCCGTGTCATCCAAAAACATGTATTCAGAGCACGGATTTGATGCGTTGATTCGGCCATCGTTCGTGCACGTGTGCCAATCGTTGATGGTTGTGTCGTATTGTACGCCCGGATCGGCGCACTGCCATGCAGACAGCGCGATGTCTTCCCACAGTTGCTCTGCGGGAATTGTTTTATGAACTGCGCCCGTCGTGCGATTCGTCAGTTCCCAATCTTCTTTATTATCGAGCTTGGTAAAGAAGCGGTCCGGAATGCGAACCGAGTTGTTGGAATTCTGTCCCGAAACGGTACCGTAGGCTTTGCTGTCCCAATTGGTATCGTACGTCTCGATCGCTAACTCTTTGTAGCCCTGCTTTGCGAAATCGAGTGCGTACTGAATGTTTGCTTGCGGAATGCCGGCATTGAGCGCGCCGCGCATTGCAGCTTTGAGGCCTGCATTAAGCGCTGGATCGAGACGTGCAGATTCCGGAAGATGCTCGTCGTTCGCGGTGCGCATGATCGCATTCAAATGCTTCTCGCACGCAATCGAACCGGCCACCAGGTCGGACACTTTCTGCTCTTCCTTAACTTTCCAAAGAACGAACTCTTCGATATCCGGATGGTCCAAATCGAGGCAAACCATCTTTGCCGCACGCCGTGTGGTACCGCCGGATTTAATTGCGCCCGCTGCGCGGTCGCCCACGCGCAAAAAAGACATCAGTCCCGACGACGTCCCGCCGCCGGAAAGCCGCTCGCCCTCGCCGCGAATTTGTGAGAAATTGGAACCCGTGCCCGAACCAAATTTGAAGATGCGCGCTTCACGAACCCAAAGGTCCATAATGCCGCCCTCATTCACCAAATCATCGCTTACCGATTGAATGAAACAAGCGTGCGGTGCCGGGTGTTCGTAGGCGTTGATGCTGCGTGTGAGGTCGAGCGATTTGGGGTCGACAAAATAGTGGCCCTGCGCCGGGCCGGCGATTCCGTACGCCCAGTGCAGGCCGGTGTTGAACCATTGCGGTGAGTTCGGGGCGCCGATTTGTCGGGCAAGCATGGCTTGCATCTCATCGTAATAGGCGCGCGCGTCTTCTTCTGAATCGAAGTAGCCGTGCTTGTAGCCCCAATAGGTCCAGCAGCCAGCTAAGCGACCGAAAACCTGTCGCGCATCGAGTTCCATCGTGAACTCGGCGCCGTCCGCCGGCTCCGCACGCCACAGCCACTCCGGGA
>JALZBM010000301.1 GCA_030947385.1 Vulcanimicrobiota bacterium | reverse complement strand
GTGTAGAGAAGGTCGTCGATCATACGTCCGGCCGAGGTGTTGACTTGCGTAAGCGGTGCAAACGAATCGGGTTCGGCGATCCACCCGCAAACGACGGTGTTCGGGTCGCGTGTTTCGGCCGACCGGGCGCTGCACGAAACTGCAATTGCAGTAAGCGCGAGCGCCGCGCACGCCCTCACGACTTTATCGAGCAGCATTTTCTCTGAGCCAGTCCCCGATGAAATTCAGTGCGGTTACGGTGAGAAGAATTGCGAGCCCGGGCGGCACGATCAGCCAATAGGCACCGGCAAATACGTCGCTCTGCGCCGAGCTTAGAAGATTGCCCCATGAGGGCGTCGGTGCGCGGACGCCAATGCCGAGGTAGGAGAGGGCGGTTTCCGCCAGCATTGCATTCGCGACCATAAAGGTCGTCGTCGTTACGATCGTACCGGCTGCGTTCGGAATAATGTGGCGCCACAACACGCGCGCGTCGGCCGCGCCCAGCGAGCGCGCGGCTTCAACGTAGAGCCGCTCCTTGATGGTCAGCACGTCGCCGCGCACGAGTCGCGAGGGTCCAAGCCACGACGTTGCTCCGATGACGACGATCAAGGTGGCCACGTTCCCATGAAACATAGCGGCGAGAAATAAAAGTAAGAACAGGGTCGGAACTGCCAGAAAAACATCGACCATCCGCATGAGCAGTGCGTCGACGAAGGCGCCGTAAAAGCCCGCGATCGCGCCGACGCACGTTCCAATAAACATAGCAACAATTGCGGCAACGAAGCCGACGAGCAGACTCACGCGGCCGCCGATGAGGACGCGAACGAATTCATCGCGCCCGAGGCCGTCGGTTCCTAAGATATGCCCGCTCGAGGGGCTCGCATAAGAATGGGCGACATCTGTGATGAGGCCGGTTTGATGTGTTACCGCCGGATAAAAAATGCATGCCGCTGCAACGGCAACGACCCAGGCGCTACTGATCGCGGCAAGCGGCGTACGAAAGAAGCGGCGCCAAAACCGGCGCCGAGCATCATTCGTACCGGACGCGGGGATCGACGATTCCATAGGCCAGATCGGCGGCTAAATTTCCGAGCACAACAAGGAGTGCGGTTAAGACGGTCATTCCGAGCAACGTGGCGTAATCGCGGTCGACCGCAGACTGCCAAAACAACTGACCCATGCCGGGATAGGCGAATATCTGCTCGGTGATGACCGCGCCGCCGAAGAGCGCGGGAATACTCCCGCCGAGGAGCGTGATGAACGGAATGAGCGCGTTGCGCAAAACGTGTTTGAAGAGAACGGTTCGAAGCGGAAGACCCTTGGCTCTGGCCGTTTGGGTGTAATCCTCACGCAACTGCTCGACCATGCTGCCGCGAATGTAGCGGCTCCAACCGGCCACGGAAACGATGGCGAGCGTAGCGGCCGGCATGGCTAAGTGCGCGAGCCGCGAAGGCCAGTCGAACGCCGTTGTGTCGATCGTTTGCAAACCGCCCACGGGAAACCATCGCAACGTTACGGCAAAAAAAGCGATCAGTAGCGTTCCAAACCAAAACGTCGGCATCGACCACGCAAGGAAAACGATCAAGCTCGCGGCGCGGTCGAAAAACGTGTTCTGCCGGTACGCCTGATACACGCCGAGCGGAATCGCGAACGCGACCGAAAGCACGAGCGCCGCTCCCATCAGCAACAGCGTTTGCGGCAAGCGTTCGAAAATTAATTCGCGCACCGGCGCTTGGCGCACGTAAGAGAAGCCCAGATCCCCGTGTAGCAGCGATGCGGCCCATAAGGCATACTGCACGTGAAGGGGCCGGTCCAGGCCGAGCACGTGCGTAAGGTGAGCGATTTGCGCGGGCGTTGCCTTTTCGCCGCCCAGCGCTTGGGCGGGACCGCCGGGAGCGATGTGAATCAACAAGAACGCCAAAATCGTCACGCCGATGACGGTTGGTATACTCTGCAGTAACCGCTTAAGGACGTACGGCGTCACGGTTATTTACCAGGCGTACCGGGCGAGCGTGTCCCACTGTTCTGGGAGCGTTCCGTCCCAGTCAAAGAAGCACTCGCCGATTGCACCGAGTGCCTTGGCTTGCACAAGGCTCGCGGTTATCTCCTCCGGGGGCGGATTGGCGAGCGGCCCTTCGGGGCTGGTCTGCCCCCCGATGCTTACCGGCAATTTTCGGCCGCTGACCTCAAGCGTTTTTTGATACGAACCCTGGAGCAAGGCGTTCATCTTTGTCACGTCCATCGTCTTGCGGGATAACATGCGCCAGTACGCCATTGGTTGAAGAACATCGGTGTTACGCGCAATCGCAACGTAGGGATATTTCGAATTATCCAAGTGTTCCAAAAACGGATCCTCGATTGTCGCGACGATTTTGTATTTCGATCCCATCGCTTGGCGTAGTCGCAC
>JALZBM010000123.1 GCA_030947385.1 Vulcanimicrobiota bacterium | reverse complement strand
GAGCCCGGACAGGCCGTAAAATTCGGTAATGAATCGAGCGCGACGTTGATCTTCATCGAGGCGCTACTGTAGTCGATTCGTTCGACGGCTTCTACGAAATCTGCGGGCAAGTCCTTACGGTCCATCATCTTCAAAAACGTCAAGTTGGCATCGACGTTGCTTGCGATTTGATCGGCGTAAAAGACCTCGCCGCCGCTCAGCGCGACGCCGGAAGCCCGGCCTTTGTCGACGATGATCGTCTTGACTTCAGAATCAAGGCGGATCTCTACGCCGAGATCGATTGCCGCTTTGGCAAGTGCCTGCGTCAATCCACCCATGCCGCCTCGAACGTACGCCCACACGCCGCGCTTACCGTTGGTTTCGCCCATGACGTGATGGAATAACACGTACGCGGTTCCCGGCATCGACGGCGCGGCAAAGGCACCGATGATTGCGTCGGTACCGAGTGTGGCTTTGAGTTCTTCGGATTCGAACCAGCGATCCAAGATCGGGCGCGCGGCACCGGTGAGCACTTCCATCGCCTCACCCATTCCCGATCCCATCTTCTGCATGCGCCGCCCGAGCTTGCCCATTCGCGCCAAATCGCCGAGGCCGGGGCGCACGACGTTGGCCGGCTTTTCCATCAAGGTGGGCTCGACCACATTCGCAACGCGCTCCAGCATAGCATTATAGAGGGGGTACGCAGCTGCGTCCTTTTTGCTGAATTTTGAAATTTCGCGCTGGTCGGTCTCCGGATCGGCGCCGAGCATCAAGTAGCGGCCGTCCAAAAACGGTGAGAACGAGGCCGGGTTGCGTTCCAAAACTTCGTAGCCGTAATCAGCGAGGCGAAGATCGGTAATGATTTCGGGGCGAAACAGGCTGTTCACGTAAGCGGCCGTGGAGACTTTGAAGCCGGGAAACGTTTCCTCCGTTACGCAGGCGCCGCCCACGATGTAACGCCGCTCGAGAACGAGCACCTTTTTCTTGGCCTTCGCCAGGTAGGCGGCCGTTACCAAGCCATTGTGCCCACCACCAATGATTATCGCGTCGTATTTTCCCGCCATCGTACCTCCGGAGGACTCTATTGCCGCCATATACTACTTGCACCTATGTTTCCATTGCGGGTTAAGCTACTGCGCGCGGTTTTGGCGCTGCTTCCCACGCTGATGCTGAGCGTTGCCGTTCCGTTCGTCAACCGAATCGAGCCGCGCGTCTTCGGATTGCCGTTCATTCTTGCTTGGATCGTCTTCTGGGTGCTCCTAACGCCGGTCTTCCTCTACAGCATTTACCGCCTGGAGGGCCGCTCGTGAATTCTCCATCGGTCGCACTCGGCATCGTTGCCCTCATCGTTTTCGGAACGATTGCCTTCGCACTGACCGGCGTGCGTAAGTTGCGCATGACCCCCGCCGAATACATGATCGGCGGCCGCAGTTTCGGAACGATCTTTCTCTGGGTCTTGATGGCCGGTGAAATCTACACGAGCTTCACATTTCTCGGCGCCGCTGGGTGGGCGTATGGAAAAGGCGCGCCGGCATTTTACATTCTCGCGTACGGAACGCTCGGCTACATCGGCGGATATTTTCTGCTGCCGCCGATTTGGCGGCGTGCCAAAGAACGGGGATTTCTTACCGGGCCAGATTTCATGGTGGATCAGTACGGTAGCCGCGCCCTCGGCGCGGGAGTCGCCGTCTTATATTTCTTTTTCGTGGTTCCGTACGTAACGCTACAACTTTCCGGGCTGCAAGTTCTGCTTACTCTTGCGGGATACGGACACTTCAACGCCGCGCTCACGGTTGCAATTGCATTCGGAATCATCACGCTGTTTGTCTTTACGGCCGGACTGCGCGGGACGGCGTGGGCAAGCGTGATCAAGGATACGCTCGTCATCGGCGCCGTCGTGTTCGCGGGTATCTTTTTGCCCATTCATTTTTTCGGCTCGCCGGCCGCGGTGTTCGACCGGCTCGTAGAGATCAAGCCGAACTGGCTTACGTTGCAGGCATCCGGCCCGTACCCGCCGATCTGGTACGTGTCCACCGTTCTCCTGACGGGCGCGGGCTATTTTATGGGCCCGGCCAACATGCCCGCCGTGTACTCCGCCCGCAGCGAAGACACGCTGCGGCGCAACGCGATGTTGCTGCCAATTTACCAAATGATTCTTCTGCTCGTCTTCTTTGCCGGCTTTACGGCTTTGCTCGTCTATCCGGGCCTCAAGGGTCAAGCGGCGGATCAATCCTTTATGGCCGTCGTGCAACATTACTACCCCTCCTGGGTGCTCGGATTAATCGCCGGCGCCGGCTGCCTAGCGGCGCTGATTCCCGCCTCGGCGCTTTTGCTCAGCGCAGCATCGATGATTTCTAAAAACGTTCTCGGCGACATTTTCAACATTGCGACCGGCGACCGCGCTCGTACGCTTGCCACGCGAATTTTGATCGTGATCGTCGCCGCGATGGCGCTCGTATTTTGGATGTACGAACATGACACTCTCGTCGAGCTGCTGCTGCTCTACTATAATGCGGTCACGCAAATGCTACCGGCGTTTATATTCGGCCTGACGTGGAACCGCGTCACGGCGACGGCAATTGCCTGCGGAATCGCCGGGGGTTTGTTAACCGCCGCATATTTGAGCTACGTCGCAAAGATTACGACGTGGCACGGAATCAACATCGGCCTCTTTGCGCTGGCCATCAACTTCTCCCTCGTAATCGCGGTGACTTTCTTAACGCCGCGATTACGGGCCGACACGCGAGCGAAGGCTCCGGTCTAAACAAGATCATATGACGTGCGGCTCGGTTATTGCGAATTGCGGCTCGGCCACAGAAAATAGATGGAACCGAGCACGATTCCCAGCCCCAACACATCCAGAACCATGGCTAGTGAGTCAAACCGTTCACCCATTGAAGATCCGGCCGTCGTGCACACCAGCCCTACGAGCAAAACCACGAACTGCCGGATCCTACGCCGATCGTGTTTGAAAATGAAGTAGGCCAAGCACCCTGCGCACACTGCGTCAACCATGAAAAATAGAGGCGTCATATCCGATTGCATCGATACACCCCGCATGCTATTGTGTTGCCGCCAGCTTAGCATTTAAGCCGCCGATGTGCAAAGGTTCACGCGATGGATTTTCGAGGTAACAGCGCGGTCTCAGTAGTCATTGCGATAACCTGTACAGTTGCGGGGCTCCTTGTTGGAGCAGCAGCACACTCTCCGGAGCTTAGCACCTTCGTGGGTTTCACAATCGGTTTTGCGTGGCTGGTGTATACAACGTTGTATCGACGACAAAACAGGCGGTAACACAGGCGCCCTTCGACAGGCTCAGGGTAGCAAAGTAGTGTCCGCGGCGATAGGGTCGGGGTGCCATCCTACGGAAGCTCCGTCGTTTGCGAGGGCGCTTCATGTTGATCCAGAAATAGAGTCTATGCAACTTGCCGAACCCATACCCGAGGCGGTGCGCGACGAGGTTATCGCGACGCGCCGTCACATTCACATGCATCCCGAACTCGGATTTGAAGAAACCGGGACCGCCGAACTGATCGAAGGCCGCCTAAAACGGCTCGGTTATGAGGTTCACGCCGGTATTGCAACAACGGGCGTTGTCGGCGTCATGCGAGGCGCGAAACCGGGGCGCACGATTATGTTGCGCGCCGATATGGACGCGCTGCCGCTCTCCGAGCATAACCACCACGCTTATCGCTCGCAAAACGACGGCAAGATGCATGCGTGCGGACACGATGGTCACGTTGCGATTCTGCTCGGCGCCGCAACGTTGATTGCAAACCGCAAGGAAGAACTCGCCGGTACGGTCTGCCTCGTGTTTCAGCCCGCCGAAGAAGGCAAAGGCGGCGCGCAGAAGATGGTCGAGGAAGGCATGCTGGAGCGTTTCGGCATCGAGCGCGCGTACGGTCTGCATCTCTCTTCGAAGTATCCGGTCGGCACGCTCGGATTTCGCGAAGGGCCGTTCTACGCATCGAGCGACTCCATCGAAATCGACATCAACGGCGGCGGCGGACACGGTGCCGCTCCGCACGAAACGGTCGATCCGATTCTCAGCGCCGCAAATTTCGTTACATCCGTGCAGCAAGTTGTTTCGCGCGTCATCGATCCGACGGAACCCGCCGTTATTACGATCGGCTCCATCCACGGCGGGACAACCCACAACGTCATCCCGGGGAACCTCAGAATGCTCGGCACCGTCCGCGCCTTTGCAAGCGACGTTCGCGATGCAATGCCGGAACGCATCGAGCGCGTCCTCAAGTCGTGCTGCGATCTTGGGCGAACGTCGTATACCTTCGACTATCTTTGGCGCTATCCGGTCACCGTCAACGACGTCGCACAAACCGAATACACGCGCAACCTTGCGCGATCGATCGTCGCTGAGCAGCGAGTCATCGAAAGTGCAAAGCTGATGGGCGCGGAAGACTTCTCGTTTTTTGCCCAGCGCGTTCCCTCCACATTTTACACGCTCGGCGCGCAAGGCGGCACCGCAACGGCCAACCCCCATCACAGCAGCACGTTCGACATCGACGAACGAGCGCTTGAAACCGGCGTGCAGATGATGACCGCGCTGGCGTTCGACGCGCCGCGCAACGCGCCGTAGAAAACCCGCGAGCGATGCCCGTAGCCACCATTCCAGATCGCATCGCGCAGCCGGTGCTGCGCGATTATCTAGAAGTCATGACGCGCGCCGTGTTTCAAGCCGGCGTCAGTTGGGCCATGATCGCCGACCGCTGGGATGCGTTTATCGAAGCGTTTGACAATTTTGATGTGCCGCTCGTTGCGGCATATACGGAGGGCGATATCGACCGCCTACTGGCCGATGAGCGCATTTTTCGAAGCGCGAAAAAGATCCGTGCAACCGTTGCAAACGCGCAAACAATTCTCGCCTTAGAGGACCAGTATGCGGGCTTCGCACATTACCTGCGGTCCTTCGCGGACTATGCTGGCTTTGAGAAAGACTTTCGCAAGCGCTTCAAATTTATGGGTCCGATGAACGTGTGGTATTTCCGGTTTCGCGTCGGTGAAGACGTGCCGCGATTTGAAGAGTGGCTACCGACGATCGAAGGCGACCATCCCCGCATGCGCGAGATGGTTGCCTTAGCTCGCGCGAACGGAACGTTTACGGGTTAGGGCTTGACGGAGCGGACGGACGGCCCGCTCCGCGGTCAATCTGATTCCCGCGCACGATGTAGAGTCCGAGATTGGGTGCGTAATTCAGCGTCGGAGGACGGACACCGTCAAATCCGGCGGCCTTAATTTCGGCGGACGACGCAGCTGAGATGTGGCCGCAGTTCAGCAAGGCCGGTAGACTCGCAGCGTCGTCGTTCGTCAGTTCGTACCACGCGCCACCGGTTGCGCTGTGCGCAACCACCTTCCACGATTTGAGCGGCCGGCCCGACACGAAGTAACCTTGTAATTCCCCAAGCAGGCTTTGTGCGACCGGCCTCATTGCGGACGTGCACGCCGGCGCGCTCTGCGCTGCAAACGGCGCACTCGGTGCCTGCACGGGCAGTCTATACAAGCGGAAACTCTGCTGTCCGGCCTGCGGCGTCGCGCGCACGATATACAATCCGACCGCGGGCATAAATTGCAGCGCCGGTCGGGCGAAAGGCGTTGCTTCGGGGACAAACAAACCGCGGTTACGCGCATCTTCCCCTTGTGCGGCGTGAATTGCAAAGCATGCGGGTGCCAACGCGAACCCCTTGGCGGCTGTGCCCGTCCCTTCCAAACTCAGCGCGTACGATGTCCCGGTCTTGCGATAGACGACGTGCACGCCAGCGATATCGGGCGCACCGGGCACGGCGTCTGGGTACCCGCCGGCTGTTTTGGTTGCTTCGATTTTTGCAACGTACCGTTTGAGCTGGGCAACGATCGGGGCGGCGTCCTGCTGTGCCTTGGACGGACACGCATCCGATGTCGTCATCGCAAACGGATCGGGCGGCGGCGCGCCGGGTAATTCGGCGAGCGCAAACCGTCTGCCGGGCCCACGGGGAGCGGGCAGCAACCGCGCAGGCGCGTTCGTTGCGGCCGAGCCGAACGGAACCGTGTACGTGACTTGAAATTCACGCGGCGTGTTGGGCCGCGCAATCGTCGGGATAAACTTGCCGTTAGCAGTCGTGTACGGAACCGCACCCGCATTCGTGGCAAAGATGCCGCTCTGCGTGTTGAAAATATTGTTGGCCGCAAAGACCAGCGACCCGCGCTCTAGTTGCGCCTCGACGCCCGCATCGACGAGCGTATAGGCCGGCAGGTTTTGCGCGTTGTTCGCGCCGACGTATTGTGCCGTAAAGAGCGTTTCGACATGGGAGTTCGGCGCTTTGTAATCCACCGTTAACCCCGCCTTGTGCAGCGGCGTATTGGGTAGCTGCTTGCCCGACGATACGATCGAGTACGGGTTGTTGATCCGCGGATCGTTTGAGAAAATTTGCGCCTGGGTGATATCGTAGTAGGGTTGAAAATTAAAGTTGCCCGCGGCGATGGTCGCGGCCACGGATATACCTTGATAGACGCGGCGCACGCCGCCAACCGGAACGCTGAAATAGATGTTTTGGGCTCCGAAGATCGCGCCGGGCCGGTTACAACCTCCTGGCGAATCGTACGCGTCTTGAACCGCACCGAGATAGCCGTTCGGAAAACCGTTTACTGCCGTGCCGTTGACTTGCGTGGGCAGCACGACTCCGCTTTGAACTTGGCGGTACACCGACGTCGTCACCACACCGCGTTTAAGCCGGTGCTGCCAATTGAGCCGGGCGTCCGTAGATGAGCTTGTTCCCGGCACGTCGCCCGGTGCCGTGCCGTATGCGATGTTGCCGTCACAGTCGAACCGCAGCGACGAGGGGTCCGAAAAGTTTCCCGGTGGCCCCGCATGCCCG
>JALZBM010000300.1 GCA_030947385.1 Vulcanimicrobiota bacterium | reverse complement strand
GCGGCGTTCGTAAAAGCGCTCGCCGTCGGCATCGGGTCTGCGCTGCTTTCCGCGGCCGCTCCCGCGTGGGAAGCGGCGTCGGTCGCGCCGGCCATCGGAATGCGCTCCGGCGGCTACGAAGAGCGCGGCGCGGGAATGTCACGGCTTACGGCCTCTGCCGGGATCGTTTTGCTGATTGCGGCGGCGCTCTTCTCGCGCGCGCCGGCGGTCGACGACTTGCCGGTGTTTGGCTATTTAGCGGGCGTGCTGATGATCGGTGGCGCGTCGCTGTGCGTGCCGCTCGTCTTGGAAGGCGCGTTGCGTGCGTTGCGATTGCTTTCCGGTCCGCGTGCGCCCTCATTTACGCTCGCGCTGCAAGCGATGCGCGCCGCCGGCCGGCGCTTCGCGGTGGCGATTGCGTCGCTTGCCGTCGCGGTTGCCATGATGACCAGCATCGCCATTCTTATCACGTCGTTCCGTGCAACGATTGTGGACTGGTCGCAGCAGATTCTCCAAGCCGACTTATTCATCAAACCGCCGGGGGCCGTGGATGCTTCCTTCGCCGGGCGCTTCGAACCGGCGTTTGCCGCGCGTATCGCCGCCGTACCAGGGGTTAAAGCGGTCGATACGTTCCGCGGCTTTGCCATTCCGTTCCGCGGCGCGATCACGTATTTGGGAGCGGCGGACTTCTCGAATTTTGCCGCCCGCAACAAAGTCAGTTTCGTGGGCCGGGTCAATCTTTCGGAACTCGCAAGAACGATGCCGAATTCGCAAAACGTGATCGCCAGCGAACCTTTCGTGATCCGCTACGGGCTGCAAGACGGCGACTCGTTTGCGATCGAGACGCCGTCCGGCCCGCGTACGTTGAAAATAGTCGCGACCTATAACGACTACTCATCCGATGCCGGCGCCTTCATCATGGATACGCGTACGTTCGGGCGCTTGTATCACGACCGCACGTTCGACTCGATCGCCGTCTACGTACAGCCCAACGCTTCGCTGCCGGACGTGCGCGCTCGCATTCTTCGGGCGGTCGCACCAGCAAAAGTCGATATCGAAAGCAACCGTGAGCTGCGCACCGTGGTGCTGACGATTTTTGACCGTACGTTCGCGATCACAAACGCCCTGTACATTGTCAGCATCGTGATCGCCGTTCTCGGCGTGGTAAGCACGCTGTTTGCGCTCGTGCTCGAACGGCGGCGCGACATCGCGCTGTTGCGGTACCTCGGCGTTACGATCGGCGGCATCCGCCGCATGGTGTACACGCAGGCGGGCGTGGTCGGGATCGTCGCGGCCCTGTGGGGTTTGCTTTTGGGCCTTGGCCTTTCGCTGTTGTTGATTTTCGTGATCAATCGCCAGTCGTTCGGCTGGGTGATCAGTCTGCGCTTGCCCTATGCGTTCTTCGGCGAGGTGATCCTACTCATCGTGTGCGCGGCCGTCACCGCGGCAATCTATCCGGCATCGGTGGCGGCAAAGATTCAAACGGCGGAGGCGTTGCGCGATGAATAGGTGGCTTGCCGCTCTTGGAGCGCTTCTTTTGGCGGCGCTTCCATTTGCCGTAGCAGCGGCGCGCGCGCAAAGGAGCGCGGATGGTTTTTTGGAAGCTGTGGCGCCCTACCGGTATTCATTTCCGCGCGATCATGCCGCCCACGATGCTTACCGCACGGAGTGGTGGTATTTTACCGGCCACTTGCAGGCGCGCGACGGGCACCGCTTCGGCTACGAACTCACATTTTTCCGCGTCGGGCTCGCCCCGCACGCGGCAGACCGGCGGCCTGGCTCGAGCCGGTGGCACGGCACGCAACTGTCGCCCGCTCATTTCGCCATTACCGACGAACGCACCGGCCGTTTTGTATTTTACGAAAATTTCGCGCGCGATGCGCTCGGTCAGAGCCGCGCTTCGGAGGCAAGGCTCGACGTCCGCGTACATTCGTGGTCTTTACGGGGACCGATGCCGTTTAAACTGCATGCCGCAAGCGGAAGCGATGCGATCGACTTAACGGTTCGCTCGAAGAAACCGCCCGCGATTCACGGTCAAGGCGGAATTTCGCGCAAGGGACCGTGCGCATCGTGCGCGTCGCATTACTATTCGTATACGCGCCTCGTTACGACCGGCGAGATTCGGGTGCAGGGCAGGCCGTATCGCGTTCGAGGCACGTCGTGGATGGACCATGAGTTCGGCTCGGACGAGCTGCAGCCCGATCAAGTCGGCTGGGATTGGTTTTCGATTCAATTGAACGACGGCCGCGAAATCATGGTGTACCGCCTTCGGCGCAAAGACGGTTCGACAACACCGCAATCCAGTGGCAGTCTCATCGAAAAAAACGGAGCCGTGCGTTTTCTTCCGCTGCGCGACTTTGCCATTCATGAAAACCGGACGTGGATCAGTCCCCACACCGGGGCTCACTATCCGAGCGCA
>JALZBM010000025.1 GCA_030947385.1 Vulcanimicrobiota bacterium | reverse complement strand
CCCTCGAAATCGCCTGCGGCGACGCGCTCGCGGGCAGCAGCAATCGCGCCGTCCGGGTTCGATTGGAAGCCGGGGTCGAGCAACTCCGGCGGACGGCCATTGACGGGAACTTGCGCAGCCGCGGCGCACGGAACCACGGCCAAAACGGCCGCGACGAGTAGGCGCAGGATAAAATTCTTCATGCAGCTCGCGTCCTATCGCATTTGTAGAGCCTTAAGTATACGTATCACGAGCGGCGCGAACAACCTGTGACTCCCACTGGAGGTTCCTAGGCCCGGTACCCATGGGAGGCGGCGGCGCGGCCGGTTACTTCACGAGCGGGAGGACGTTGCTCGGGGCGAGCGGATAAAACGTCAGCACGATGGTCGCGACCGCGCAGACGCCGACGCTCAGCCAGGCAAGCGGCGCGCCCGCACCCGCACCTGCGACGGGCTTGGCGTCATGACGTTCGTACATCAGCCGAACGATTTTAAAGTAGACGTAGAGCGAAACGGCCGTCCCGAGAATCAGGACGCCGGCCAGCCACGCGTAGCCGGCGTTGACGGCACTCGAGAGAATCAGGATCTTTCCGATGAATCCGGCCGTCGGCGGAAATCCGGCCAGTGCGAGCAAGAAGAACGTCATGGCGGCCGCGAGTAACGGACGCCGGCGCGACAGGCCGGCAAACGCGGCGATATTCGTGCCTTCTTCTTTATCCGTGGAAAGCAAGGCAACGACTGCGAACGCGCCCAGATTCATAAACAAATATGCGGCGAGATAAAAGATTGCGTAACGCAAGCCAAGGGCGGTGGTGCCGGCGAGCGACGCCACGATGTAGCCGACCTGTGCGATGCCCGAATAGGCGAGCAAACGTTTCATATCGGTTTGCGCGAGTGCCGCGAAGTTTCCGAAGAGCATCGAAATCGCCGCAATCACCGTTATCGGCAACAACAACGACTGTGCGTGCGGACCATTGAGCGCCGCATATGAGAAACGAGCGAGCACCGCGAGCGTTCCGGCCTTGGTCGCAACGCTCATGAACGCCGTTACCGGGAGGGGCGCACCTTGGAAAACGTCGGGCACCCACGCATGGAACGGTACGAGACTTAGCTTGAAGGCGAGGCCGACTAAAAACAAACCGGTTCCCGCCAGGAACAACGGGTTGGTCATCACCGCGGGACTCGCGAGCGCGGCGAGCGACACGCTGCCGGTCGCACCGAAGAACAGCGCGATCCCGTAGAGCAAGAATCCCGACGCGGTCGATGAGAGCAGCAAATATTTGAGCGCGGATTCGCGCGCCGCGGGTCGTTTGGACATGCCGCACAAGCAGTAGAGCGCAAGCGAGAGCAACTCAAGACCCAGAAAGATGGTCATCAGGTTACCCGCACCCGCCATCAGCATGGCCCCGCTCGTGCTCCACAACATCAGCGCAAGCGAGCTTGCAATGCCGTCTTCTTCACCGATGGCCGCGTAGAGAGCGGTCGAAAACAGCGCGCACAACAGAATAATTTCTTCGAACACGACGGCAAAATTGCCGACCATGAAACCGCCGCCGAACGCGCTGTATTGCTGGCCATACGACTTCGCGCACAAGTAGGCCGCGACCGCAAGTCCCACGAGCGCGATCGAAACCGAAACGGACCGCTTGGATCCGCGCGCCGATAACAGGTCGGCAAAAAGCACCACAAGCGCCGTAACCGCAACGATGAAAAGCGGAACGACCGCGTTCCAATCGAGCGGCGTATAGGGATTGAGCATCATTTGGTCCCCGCCGGCGCGCTCACCGCATAGGGTGTGAGTTCGAAGGTGGTAAGCATATGCGGGTTCACTCCGATAACGACGATTGCCGCGAGCAACGGAACGAGCGCGAGGCCTTCTGCAAGCGTAAGGTCGCGCCGTACTGGCAGATCGGCAATTTCGGGACCGTTCATGACGTTTTGAAACAAACGCAACATGTACGCTGCGGCGAGCACGATCGGCACGAGTGCGAGGACGGCCGGAACGACATTCCCCGATTGATACAAGCCCGTAAGAATGACGATCTCGCCCGCAAAGCCGGCGAGGCCCGGCAGCCCGAGTGCGGCCAGCGCCGCGATACAAAACGCGCCCGCGATGCGGGGGTTCTCGCGGCCGAGGCCGCCGAGGCGAAGCAGCGAGCGCGTTTCTTCGCGCTCCTCGACATAACCCAGAACCAAGAACAGCGCGGCGCTAAAGAGTCCGTGCGCGATGATATAGATCAGCGCGCCGCGCAGCGCGATCGGATTGAAACTGAAGACGGCCAGCAGGATCAAACCGAGATGCGAGAGCGATGAGTATGCGACGATCCGTTTCATATCCGTTTGTACGAGCGCGGCGAACGCGCCGTACAGCAACGCGATGACACCCAGCCACATCATGAGCAGCGCTGCAGCGTGCATCGACTCGGGCAAGAGCGTCAGCCCCACGACGATAAACCCGTACAGTCCCGCTTTCGATTGTACGGCCGACACGACGGCGACCATCGGCGAGGGAGTCCCGGCGTACGTCGGGGGCATCCACGTGTGAAACGGCCATACGGGCGTCTTCACCAAGAACGCGAAGGCGAAGCCCGCAAAAATCCAGGACTGCCAAACGTTGCCTAAATGATGGAGGCCGCTCGCACCGATGACGTCGGTCGAACCGAAGTCGATGCCGAACGCAGCGGTCGCGAGCAACAGCGTAAGACCGCCGGCAAAGTTGTAGATAAGGTAGCGCCACGCAACTGCCGGGTGTTCTCCCCAGCCGATCAGGCAGAAAAATACCGGCAGCAGCATGAGGTCCCAAAACAGCGCAAACACGAGCAGGTCGCGCGCGAGGAATACCCCGGCCATGGTCCCTTCGAGCAGCAAGAGGAGCGCAAGGAACGTACGCGTGCGCGGCACGTTGGTTGCGAGTACGGCGCAGAACGTGCACAGGGCGAGCAGCAAGATGATCCAAAACGAGATTCCGCTGTTTGCGAAATGAAAATTGGCCGCGAAGGGGCGGTAGAGCCAATGCGCCGTTACCGCCTCTCCGTTGCTGCGCAACGCGAGAACGAAGACGGCTGCGGCAACGATGGCCGCGACGGCTTTGCTTACCATGCGGCCGGCTTGCGGAACGAGCAAGAGCGTAAGGCCCGCAAACACGGGCAGCAAGACGAGCGCGAGAATCATCGCAGGCCTCCGGCAAACGCGTAGTAGGCGATGAAACAAGCCGCTCCCAGCACCAGAATCAACGCGTACGCGCGCACGAGGCCGGTTTGAAGGCTGCGAAAGAGATGCCCGAGCCAACGGCTTGCAAGCACGCTTTCGCGCACTGCGCCGTCAATAAGATGGGGGTCCGTCCAGCGCGAAAAAACGGTTCCGAAGCCCATGGCCGGTTTAACGAACAGCAAATCGAGCGCCGTATCAAAATAAAATGCTTGCGTGAGAACCGGCAGCATATGCACCGACTCGCCTTGGATGCGCGCCGTGGCATCTGCGAGCGCCGCCCGGCTCGCATAGCGCAGGTAAGCGATGCCGATTCCCGCGGCGACGACTACGAGGACGAGCAGCGACGTGACGATCTCGTTTACCGGAGCGTGAAGGGACTCCGCCCGGAACTCTCCGGCGAAAAAGCGGTGCCATGGCGAACCCTCTGCGCCGAAGAGCAGCCAGCCCGCAAGCACCGACGGTACGATCAAAATGGCAACCGGCGCATTCATCAGCCATGCGGGCGCGTGCCCGTGTGCAAGATGTAGTTCGGAACTAGGCGCTACCGGCGTCCCGGCAAGTTCGGGATGGCGCAGTCCGAGGGCCGAGGGATCGGTATCGCCGCGATAGCTTCCGAAAAACGTCAGGAACAGCATGCGAAACATGTAGTACGCCGTTAAACCCGCGGTGAGAATGCCGACGGCGTAGAGCCACGGATGTCCGTGTTCGAGCGTGCCTTGAATCACCGCATCCTTGCTAAAGAATCCGGAGAACCCCGGAAAACCGCAGATCGCTAGAACGCCGATGGACATGGCGCCGAAGGCAAACGGCAGGCGCTTGCGTAGACCGCCCATCCGGCGCACGTCCTGTTCGTCGGCCAGTGCGTGAATGATGACGCCGGCGCCGAGAAAGAGCTGGGCTTTGAAAAACGCGTGCGTGAAGAAATGCGCGACGCCGCCCTCGTACGCACCGACACCGACGCCCATGATCATATACCCGATTTGCGACATGGTCGAGTAGGCGAGAATCCGTTTGATGTCCCACTGCGCCATACCCAAAATCGCACCGAGCAGCGCGGTCAATCCGCCGACCGTACCGACGAGCATCTGCGCATCCGGAGATGCGCTAAAGAGCGGCCAGCAGCGAGCGATGAGATAGACGCCCGCCGTCACCATCGTGGCCGCATGGATGAGGGCCGAGACCGGTGTAGGACCTTCCATCGCATCCGGCAACCACGTGTGCAGCGGCACCTGCGCCGATTTGGCGGCCGCCGCGACGAACAGGCACGCGCAGATCAAGAACAAACTGCCGGTCAGCGCCCCGACGTTGCTGAAGACGTCCCCATAACTCACCGCACCCGCATGGGCGAAGATAATCAAGATTGCGAGCAACATGCCGACATCGCCGAAGACGTTGATGACGAACGCCTTACGCGCGGCGGCAACCGCGGTGGGGCGGTCGAACCAAAAACCGATCAAAAAATACGAGGCTAGGCCGACGAGGCCCCAGCCGACAAGCAGCACGACGAAGTTGTCCGCAAGCACGAGCGTGAGCATTGCAAAAACGAAGAAATTGAGGTAAGCAAAGAACCGCGCGAACGCGCGGTCCCCGTCCATGTAGCCGATCGAGTACACGTGAATGAGAAATCCGACGCCCGTGATGATGAGCGCCCACACCAATGAAAGCGGATCGAGCAACAGGCCGAAATCGAAACCGTTAAACCACGACACCACGCTTTGATGCGCGCCGAGCGCGCCTTGCACGCCCCCGTTCTGGGTAGCGGACGGCCAGGAAAGGATGGTTGCGAGAAAGGATGCGCCAAGCGCCGCCGAACCGAGCGGACCCGCCAAACGCCGCAGCTGCGGGCCGAACGTCCAGCACGCGACCGCACCGAAGAGCGGTAGCAGCCAAATGGCGTAGAGCAACGGGTACGAACCCTCGACGCCCATCACATGGTGTGGCAAACGGTTATCCCTTCAGCTTGTTGACGTCGTCGACATCCACGTACTGCGACGCACGGAAGACGACCACGACGATGGCAAGACCGATCGCGGCTTCGGCGGCCGCGACGGTAATGACTAAAAATGCAAAAATATGCCCGGCGTTATTGAGCCAGGCCTTGGCGAATGCCAAGAACAGCAGGTTGGCGGAGTTCCACATCAACTCGATCGACATCAGCATGATAAGTGGATTGCGGCGCAGCATCACCCCCGCCACGCCGATAAAGAAGATCACGGCCGAAAGACCGATGTAGTTGGCGACGGCAACGGGCAACATCGTCGCGTTCATTTGTCCTCACCCGCGCGCAGAATCGCCTCACGCATCTCGCTCTCGACCAAACGGGCGCGCCGGCGCGTCGGCGTGAAGGGCGTACTGTCGCCCGCTAATGCGACGACGCCGATGACCGCGACCATGAGGATGAACGCCGTCATTTCAAACGGCAATAAGTGCGTGGTAAAAAGCGCCTTTCCAAAATCGCCGACGCTTCCGAAAACGTTGGCCGCACCGGCGGGCCCCACAACCGAGTTGCCCGCGCTCGAGACGCCGTGCGCAACGAGTTTCGTGCGCGAAACGCCGTAGACGAGCAGCGCGAGCGCGACGAGCGCCAGCAATCCCGCTGGAACTGCCGCCTTAGGCATCCGGTTCGGTCCGGATGCGAACGGCGAGGTTCCACTGCTGAGCAGCGCGATTACGAAGACAAAAAGTATAAGGATGGCTCCGCTGTAAACCACGATCTGGATGACGGCCAGAAATTCCGCATTGAGCGTCATGTAGAAGATCGCCAAAATGGCAAAGTGAAAGAGGAGACCGACGACGCTATAGACGGGCTTCTTCTGCGTTACCACAAACACGGCGCTCGCAATTAATAAGACGCCGAGAATCCAAAACACGATCACGGAGCGAGGCCTCGCGTCTGCGTTTTCAAAATTTCGCCCCGGTTCGTTGCCGAATATCCCTCGCCGACCCGCGTCGTCGACTTCACTTCGGCCACCAGGCCGAGATCGGACGGAATGCCGTTGGGGCGCTCGTCGGGAGCGGTTCCGGTGCCCGCTTGCGGGGGCACGAGCAGACGGTCTTTCGCATAGATGAACGAGCCGCGGCGGTAATCGGACATTTCAAAACGCGGCGTGAGCACGATCGCATCGGTCGGACATGCTTCTTCGCACATGCCGCAAAAAATGCAGCGCAACTCGTCGATCTCATAGCGTGCAGCATACCGTTCCCCGGGTGATTTGCGGTCTTGCGGGCTGTTCTCCGCGCCGATGACGGTAATGGCATTGGCCGGGCACGCGACGGCGCAGAGTTCGCAGCCGATGCAGCGCTCTTTACCGTCGGCATACCGCCGCAACTCGTGCAAGCCGTGAAAGCGCGGCGCGTGCTGCTTCTTCACGGATGGATACTGAATCGTCGGACGTTTGCGGAACATAAATCCGAAGGTAGTCGCCATGCCCGTTAGCAAGGCGCCGACGTTGAACAGATGTTTGCGGTACGGTTTCATTTTTTGTTATCCCCAGACCGCGATGACGACTGCCGTCAGCACCAGATTGATGGTTGCCGCCGGCAAGAGCACCTTCCAGCCGAACGACATGAGCCGGTCGTACCGGAAGCGCGGAAGCGTCGCGCGTAACCAGATGTAAAAGAAGATGAACGCAAAGACTTTGAGGACGAACCAGATCAACCCGGGAACGACGCTCAGTCCGAACGGAGCGTTCCAGCCCCCGAAGAACAACAGCGTCGCGATGCACGACACCGTCAGCATATTGACGTATTCGGCAATAAAAAACAGCCCGAAGCGCAGACCCGAATATTCGGTGTGGAAGCCCGCAACGAGTTCCGCATCCGCTTCCACGAGGTCGAATGGAGCGCGGTTGGTTTCGGCGACGGCCGTAATGATGTAGATGATGAAGCCGAATATTTGCGGGATGAAAAACCACAAACGGTTTTGCGCGTGCACGATGCCTGCCAGGGACGTCGTCCCCGCCACGATCAGCACGCCGATCACCGACATCGTCATCGCCAGTTCGTAGCTGATCATCTGCGCGGTGGAACGAACCGAACCGAGCAGCGGAAACTTGGAACCCGATGCCCAGCCGCCGAGCGAAATGCCGTATACGCCGATGGCTGTCAGCGCGAAAATAAACAGAATGCCGGCATTGACGTTGCCGATCGCCCACAACGTTCCCGACGGTTCGGCGAACGGAATGACCGCGTACGCCGCAAACGCGGAAAAGAGCGAAATGAACGGCGCGAGTTTATAAATGAGCGGGTCGGCCGTGTTGGGGGTGAGATCTTCCTTGAAGAACATCTTCACCGCGTCCGCGGCGGGCTGCAGCAGGCCCCATGGGCCCACGCGGTTCGGACCCGGGCGCATTTGCATCCAGCCGATCACTTTGCGTTCCGCGAGCATCGAATAGGCAAACGTCGTGATGACGATAAGCAATAAAATCGCAGATTTCACGAGAACGATAAGCCAGAGCGGAGCCGCGTTGATGGTATCGAGAACGCCGCTCATCCGGCAACCCCGGCCGGCTCGAGTTCGCGCGCCCTGCGCACGTTTGTAACCGACGCAGCGGCATCGGGGCCGAAGATGTTGGCCGGATCGTCCGGCAGACCCGCAATCAACTCAACCACGCCATCCGCAATGCCGGCGCGAATTTCGACCAGCAAATCGTGCATGGTGCGGCCGTCGCTTTCCAAGTCGATGCAATCGCCGGTCGCAACGTTTAAATTCCGCGCCGTCCCGGGCGAAACCGCCGCTTCCGGCAAAGGCCGCAACGATTCGATCGAACGATCGTTCGCGACCGTTCCGCCGCCCGCAAAAATCCGGGACTGCAACTGCACGCGTAGACCGTCGCGCTTCTGCGCATCGCGCATTTTGCTAACGGCGCCGCAGACCGCGTCGTCGCCGGTGGCAAATGACGCTTGCGCGGTAGCAACGATCTTAATCACCGCTTCTTCAACTTCGCCGGCGAGAGGCACGGTGATGCCGAGGGCTGCGCCTAAGCCGGCGATAATTTCAAAATCGGAAAGCGTGCCCTCCGGCGGCGCGAGCGCCGCGTTGACGGGCAAGAGGTCGCCGGTCATGCCGATCATCGTCCCGCTCTTTTCGAACGCTCCCGATGCCGGCAGCACGAGCGTTGCAAGTTGCGCCGTTTGCGTCATGAAGAGATCGCTCACCACGACGAGCTCCGTTTTTTCGAGCCCGTCACGAACGGCAAGGCCGTCCGCAGCGTGCAACACGGGATTAGCACCGAAGATCGAAAGCACGTTCAATTTTGACGCTCGCGCCGATTCGATCATCCCGGGCGTTCCGAGTCCGCCGCCGGCGCGCACAAAACCGGGCGAGAAAGCGGGGTGCATGCCCATAAGTTCTGCGCCGCGGGCGTTGCTTTGTTCGCTCGCGATGAATACGGACGGCTCGATGCCCCCCGGCAACTTCGCATCTGCTAATTCCTTGCCCAGCCGCGGATCAACTCCGTCCCAAACGACCGCGACGGCAGCGGTTCCCGGTGGAATTGCCTTGAGCGCTTCCGCGACCGATCCCGTAATCGGGATGACTTTTGCTCCGCGCCGTTCGATGGCTTTGCGAATGCGCAAGTCCATCACGGGCGCGAGTTCCGCGGGTGATTGCCCCGCGATCAGAATGACCTGCGCGCTTTCCAATTGCGCAAACGTTCCGCCGCGCACGCCTGGGGATGCTTGACGCTGCCGGCCCGCGCGCCAGTCCAAATTCACGACGCCGGCACCTCGAAACACGTGCTGCAATAGATACGCTTCTTCATTAAGCAACCGTCCGCCGCCGAGTACTCCGACGGCTTGCGGGGCGGCAGCGCGAATTGCCGCCGCCCATAGCTCGATCGCGTCTTTCCATGTAATCTGCATCCACCGTCCGTTTTGCTTGTACAGGGGCGAGGTGATGCGGCGGTCGTCGGTCACGTAGCCGATATTGTAGCGCCCGCGGTCGCACAGCCAGCCGTCCGAAATCAGATCGTCGTCGGCGGACATCGTACGCAAGATCGTTCCACCTCGCTGGTCGACGTTGAGCTGACAACCAACGCTGCACTGCGTGCAGGTCGTTTTGGTGCGATGCAAATCCCACGGCCGCGATTTGAAACGGTAGGTCTTCGAGGTGAGTGCACCCACCGGACAGATTTCCGTCACGTTGCCGCTAAAATTCGAACGGTAGGGTTCGTCGGTCGCGGTTGCTATGATGTCGTTGTGTCCGCGGTCCTTTACGACGAGAGACCGTTCGCGCGTGATGATGTCGTCGAACCGCACGCACCGCTGGCAAACGATGCAGCGCTCTTCATCTAAAACGATCGTCGGGCCTAAATCCACGGCCTTCGGCTTCGAGGCTTTTGCATCGGCCAACCGCGAGGCGCCCTGGCCATACGCCATCGAGTAGTCTTGCAGATCGCATTCGCCGCCCTTATCGCAAATCGGACAGTCCAGGGGATGATTCTTCAACAAGAATTCGAGCACGGCGCGCCGGCCGTCGTCAACTTTTGCATTATAGGTGCGCACGACCATTCCGTCCGACACGGGGGTGTTGCAGGCGATCTGCAACTTCGGCATACCTTCGATTTCGACCAAACAAATGCGGCACAGTCCGGCCGGCCCAAGTTTGGGATGATAACAGTAAACGGGAATTTCTTTTTGGACCTGCTTCGAGGCTTCGACCAATAGCGTTCCTTTCGGAACCGTCACGGCCATGCCGTCGATCGTCAACGTGACATTCGGGACCACGGGATCGTTCACGCCAGGGCCTTTTCTCGCAGAATGCGGGCTTCGAATTGTTCGGGAAAGCGGTTGACGACGGAGGCGAGAAACGGTTCGATGGAATCGCCCAGCGCGCAGAGATTGATGCCCGTCAATTGTTTGGCGACCTTCTTGAGCATGTCAATGTCGGTGGCCAAACCCTGACCGTGCACGAGCCGCTCCAACGTTTGCTCGAGCCAGTGGCCGCCTTCGCGGCACGGCGTACATTGTCCGCACGACTCGTGGGCGAAGAAACGCACCAGGCAATATGCGGCGCCGACAAAATCGGTCGTATCGTCGAAGACGACCATCGCGCCGGAGCCGAGCATCGTGCCGGCCTTGGCCATACTTTCGTAGTCGTACGGCAAATCGAGGTTTTCATCGAAGATGGCGGCCGATGAACCGCCTCCCGGTTGGACGCCGACGATCGTTCGCCCGTCGCGCGCGCCACCGGCAATCTCAATGAGTTCGCGGACCGTCGTGCCGAGCGCGACTTCATAGTTGCCGGGCTTCTTGACGTGGCCGCTAACCGAAACGATTTTGTACCCCTTCGATTTCTCCGTCCCCACCGCGGCGAACCACTGCGCGCCCTTTTCAAGGATCGGAACGAGATATGCCAGCGTTTCGACGTTGTTGACCACCGTCGGCATCCGGTATAGCCCTTCAACGGCGGGAAACGGTGGTTTCAAACGCGGTTCCCCGCGTTTGCCTTCCAATGAATTCAAGAGCGCCGTCTCTTCGCCGCAAATGTACGCGCCGGCACCGCGATGGATCGTAAACTCCAAATCGTAGCCGGTTCCAAACACATTTTTGCCGATAAAACCGGCGGCACGCGCTTCTTGCACGGCTTTCTGCATGATTTCGAAACCGCGCTTGAACTCACCGCGAATATAAATGAACGCATGCTTGCAACCCACGGCGTACGCCCCGATTAAGATACCCTCGATAACCAGGTGCGGCGTTTCTTCGAGCAGCATCCGGTCTTTAAACGTGCCGGGTTCGGCCTCGTCGCAATTACACACGAGATAGCGCGGATGGTCGTTCGCGGGCAGAAATCCCCACTTCGTTCCCGTCGGAAATCCGGCGCCGCCGCGACCGCGCAAGCCGGACGCCTTCACCATGTCTAATAGCTGCGCTCCGGCGAATTCTTTGAACGCACGCTCCAGTTGTTTGTAGCCGCCGCGCTGACGGTAGACCTCGATGTCGCGCAAGTTCGCTTCGCCGATTCCCGCGGTCAGCACGGGTGTAACTAGTGCTGCCATGCGTTCTCTTCTTCCCGGACGACGTCCAGGACGACGTCGGGCTCGTTTACCAGACGTTCGCTCGTGCGGCCGGTAAAGCGTTCGCGCGATAGAATGATGCGGTCGAGCATGATCACACCGCTGGAGTCGGTGAAACCGCCCGGATTGTCGGGATCGCTCACGTCTTCCGCGCCGGCGGACTTCTCGCCGCGGGAAACTTGTGAGTTTTGATTTAAAATCCAGGTCTTCGGTGGTGCGCCCGTCTGCGGCAAGGCCCCAACGGGATACGTTCCGCCGCGGATCGCCGCGAGCATATCGTCGACCATCGCAGGCGTAAGGTCGTAGACGAATTCCAAATTCACCTGCATGCACGGCGCCCGGTCGCACGCTGCCAGACACTCAACTTCTTCATAAGAAAAGAGTCCGTCGCCGGTCGTCTGAAGATGCCCGATCCCGAGTTGCTCGCGCATGTACCGCATGATCTCTTGCGCGCCGTTCATACTGCACGAGAGGTTGCGGCACACTTGCAGCATGTACTTTCCGACGGGCTTGCGGAAAAACAGCGTGTAAAACGAGATCGTCGACTCAACCGTCGCCGTGGAGAGATCGAGCATTTCGCCGATTGCGCGCATCGCATCGAGCGACGCATAACCCTCGCGCGCCAAAAACAAATGCATCATCGGAATCAGCGCGGAGCGCGAATCGGGATACATTGCGATCAGGCGTTCGCACTCCGGACGCAAATCCGCATATAGCGCGGCAAAATATTGCACGCGCTCCGGGTCGGCGCCCATCGGCGGATTGGGTGCATCGGGCACTAGCGGTCGACCTCACCGAATACGGGATCGAGCGAGCCGATCATCACGACCAAATCCGCGATCAGGTTTCCCGGAGCGATGCCCTTGAGACACTGCAGATTGTACAACGAAGGCGGTCGCGTTCGCACGCGATAGGGCTTGTTGTTGCCGTTGGAAACGATGTAGTAGCCAAGCTCGCCGCGCGGGCCCTCGACGGCTTGGTACACGTCGCCCGGCGGAACGCGAAATCCCTCACTTACGAGCTTGAAGTGATGAATGAGGGCTTCCATCGAGATCGCGATCGTCTCTTTGGGCGGCGCGGCAACTTTGGAATCGTCGATCATCACGGGTCCTGGAGCATCCAGCTTTTTGCGAACTTGCGCGATGATTCGCAGCGATTGATCGATCTCGTCCAAGCGCACGAGAAAACGGGCGTAGGCGTCGCCTTCCAAACGCGTCGGCACCTCAAAATCGTACGTCTCGTAGCCGCAGTACGGAAACGCTTTGCGCACGTCGTACGCGATGCCGCTCGCGCGAAGCGGCGGTCCGGTCAGACTCCATTGCACGGCCTCTTCGGGCGTAATGATGCCGACGTCGATCGTACGGTCTTGAAAGATCGGGTTCTTTTGCAAGAGGCCTCGCAACTCGCGCATGCGTCCCGGAACCTTCGCAATAAAAGCGTCGAGGCCGTCCATGAATCCGCGCGGCAGATCGCCGTTGACGCCGCCGATGCGCAAGTAATTGGGATGCATCCGCGCGCCGCCGGTTTGCTCGCTCATATCCAGAATATTCTCGCGGATATCGAAGCAATAGAAGAAAATCGAGAGCGCGCCCAGATCGATACCGTGCGTACCGAGCCACACCATATGCGAGGCAATGCGCGTTAACTCCGCGGTCAAAATGCGAATGTCGGTCGCGCGCTGCGGAATCTTATCGGTTATTCCGAGCAGCCGTTCGACCGCCAAGATGTAGCAGAGCGCATTGGATTCCGGCGCGAGATAGTCCATGCGCTCGACGTTCGTTTGCCCTTGCGTCCAAAAAAGATTTTCGATATTTTTTTCGATGCCCGTGTGCAGGTAGCCGATTTCCGGCTCGGCCTTAGTAACGTTTTCGCCTTCGATTTCTAGCATGAGCTGCAACACGCCGTGCGTCGAGGGATGTTGCGGACCCATCGAAAGCACCATCGCGTTGCCGTCTTGCGAAATCACGTCTGCGGTAAGCGGAGCGGAGCCGATGGTCATTATTGCCCCCGCGCCTTTTTGATCTGTTCTTGCAGCGCCTCTGCGGTGCGCCCGACCGGCGGCGTACCCGAAACGATGTTGCTCTTGAGTCCGAATTCCGGCCGCGGCGATTTTTCGCGGGCGGGCCCGCGCAACGGATAATCCTTGCGCAGCGGATGCCCTTCCCAGTCGTTCGGCATTTGAATGCGGCGCAGGTCGGGGTGCCCGCTAAACGTGATGCCGAACAAATCCCAAATTTCGCGCTCGGCCCAATCGGCATTGAGCCACAACCCGGTGGCGGTGGGAGCCTCGGGATTCTCCGCGGGAATGCCGCACAGCAAACGAAAACGCTCCGGTTTACCGGTTTGTTCCACGCTCGCCGCGGCAACCGGCATTTTGAGAAGATGGTACACGACATCGTAACGCGGCACGCGCTGCAGATAATCGACCGCTCCGATATCCAGCAGCATCGAGTATCCCTCGGCCCGCAGGGAGCCTAAACGCGCAAGCAGGGCCGCCGGATCGACGCGCTCGATGATCGCATCGTCGATGGGCGGGCGCACACTCGTGGGGTCAATGGCATTGCTTGCCATCGGCGGCGTCTGCGTACTGGGCATACTTTTTTACTACCTTTTAAGCGCTGGTTGTTCGGTCTTGGGCAGTCTTACGCGCGAACGAGAATTCCGCCGCGTCCGCCTTCGCGAATCTGCTGCTGAATCAAATTCACCGCATAGAGCAAACCGTCGGGAGTCGGCGGGCAACCGGGGACGTACACGTCGACCGGAATGACGGTGTCGACGCCTTGGACGATTGCGTAATTATCGAAGACGCCGCCCGAAGACGCGCACGCACCCATCGAAATAACCCATTTGGGATCGGCCATTTGATCGTACAGGCGTTTGACGACGGGCGCCATTTTTTGCGCCACGCGCCCTGAGACGATCATGAGATCCGCCTGACGCGGCGACGCGCGAAACACTTCGGAACCCAAGCGGGCGATATCGTATTCCGCAGAGGTAACGGTCATCATCTCGATCGCGCAGCACGCGAGGCCCATCGTCAGCGGCCACACCGAACTGCTCTGCGCCCAACGCGCTACGTCGTCGAGTTTGGCGAGAAAGAATTGGCCGGGACCTATCTCCATACGAAACCGCCCTTCTTCCATACATACGCATATCCAATTCCGAGAACGATCACGAATGCGACCATCTCGATCAAACCGAACACCCGCAGGGCATGCATTTGGACGGCCCACGGATAGAAGGACGCCGCTTCGACGTCGAAGATCACGAACAGCATTGCGATTAAATAGAAGCGGACCGGGAAACGGCCGGACACGCTCGATGTAGGCTCGACACCGCACTCGTAGGCCTCTTCTTTTTCCGGGTTCGGCTTTTTTTGGCCGAGCAAACCGGGTACGACGGAAAAAAGCAGGGCGGCCGCCAGCGCGACGGCGAGAAAAATAGCTACGGGACCATACGGATTCATCGCTTGTGAAATTTTTCACAAAGTCGGAAAACCCCCTCGCGTCCGGCGTGCTTGCTTGAACAAGGAGGCCCCTCTCGGGACCGGCACAAAAAAGAGGAGCCATGAAAATTTGGTTGCTGGCCGCTGCGGCCTCGCTTTTATTGTTGGGAGCCAACGGCGGCGGCTGCGGGGCCGACCCGGGCCACATCGGCGTGCAAGATTACGGATCCGTCACGGGACGCGTTATCGACGCGAAAACCAACAAGCCGGTCACTGCGCTCGTGGCAATCGGAACTACGGTCACCGCAACCACGGACGCACAGGGCGCCTTTACGCTCGACAAGGTTCCCGCCGGTACCGAGACGATTACGGCCAGTTCGGGCGGATACGTGACGGCAAGTATGGACGTCAAAGTCAAAAAAGATCAAACCACTCAGGTCGATTACATCAAACTGACGCCCCTGTAAACCCATGATTGAGATTGCCTCCGGCTTGCTCGGTGTGTTTCTCATCGGGTCAACTTTGCGGGACGTGTTTCAATCCGTGATCGTTCCCCGCGCCGTCAACCGCCGGCTGCGTTTGAGCTTTTTCTTGACCGGTTCGCTCTGGAAAATCTGGCCCGTCGTTGGATTTCGAATGACGAATGAAGACCGGCGGGAGAACTTTTTTGGAACGTACGCACCGTTTGCGCTCGTTTGTCTCCTCGCCGCATGGGTAGTTACGCTTATCGCGGGATATGGCATGCTTTTTTATGCCCTTCACGCGCAGATGCAACCGCAACCGTTCAACTTGTGGACCGCTCTCTATTTCGCCGGAACGACACTTTTGACCATTGGGTTCGGCGATTACACGGGGAGAACGGGCGTCGCGCATGTGGTGTCGCTAGCCGCCGGCATTTCGGGTTTGAGTGTCGTCGCCGTGGTGACGGCCTTTTTGTTCTCGGTGTTCGGCGCATTTCAAAAGCGCGAGGTATTCGTCACGTATTTGGGCGAGCGATCGGGCGCACCGCCGAGCGGTTTGGGATTGTTGAGCATTGCTTGCACCATCGGAATCCTGGACGATCTGCCGCAACTGTTTTTGCAAGGTCAGCTATGGACCGCCGAAGTACTCGAAAGCCATCTCGCCTATCCGATTCTCGCGTTCTTCCGTTCCAGCCACGATTACGAATCGTGGGTCGGCGCACTGGGAACGTTGCTCGATGCAGGCGCGCTACTCATCTGCGCGACGGAAAGTACCTGCGGACAAGCGCAACTCATGTACTGGAGCGGCAATCATCTCGTGCACGACTTGGTGAAGTATTTCGGGCTTGTGACAGTTGAGGGCGTAGGCATCGAACGTTACGAATTTGCGCATGCCCGCGAGCGTTTGCGCGAGCTCGGATTCAAACTCACGGACGAAGAGCAAGCCTGGAAAGCGTTCTCCGAAATGCGTTCGACGTATGCGCCGGGCTTGGCGGCGATGGCGAATTTCTGGCGCATCCCGCCGCTGCAATGGATCGGCGACCGCTCCATCGTGACGCCCAAACACGTTCGCGAAGTCGCGCCCGCAAGAATGCCGATCGCACCGTAACCGCGTTTAAAAACCGTGGGAGTGTTGGTGGAGAAACGTGCGCGTTTCGTTGAGCGGTAATGCGAAGCCGATGGAGCGTTCTTCGTCGAAACGCGATTCGGCGACGCCGATGACGGATCCGTCGCTCGTGAATACGGGGCCGCCGCTTTCACCGGGCACGATCGGCAAATTGAGTTCGAGCGCATGTTTTCGAAAACTGGAGATTCGTCCCGAATCGATTGACGTTTGCAGCCCTAAACCTTCTTCTTCGAACGCGTCCGGTATCGGATACCCCATTACACCGATCATCTCGCCTGCCTGTAAACCGTCGGAATCGCCGAGGCGGGCGGTGGGAAGAACCGTCTTGG
>JALZBM010000024.1 GCA_030947385.1 Vulcanimicrobiota bacterium | reverse complement strand
GTCCGCGGAAGCGCTCACCGAAAACCGCGCCGGTTTGCGTACGCTGGTGGCCGGTTCGGTCGTCTCCGCCGGATTCGCGGCGCTCGTCGGGGCGCGAGTTTTTGCAAGTGACGTCGCGAAATATTTCAGTTTTGCCGGTGGTGCGACGGGGTTTGGATTCTCGCTCTCGCTCGCACTCGTGGGTGCGGGACAACTCATCGGACTCGGCGTCGGCTTGGCAATGCTCGCCGGGCTGATTATTTCGTGGGGCGTGCTCACGCCGGTCTACACGCATTTGAACCCTTCGGTTGCGCCGGCCGCAACCTTTGCGGTCGATGTATGGCGGCACAAAGTCCGTTTTGTCGGCGCCGGCACGATCGGCATCTCAGCGATTTGGGCGCTTTTTTCACTCGCCCGGCCCGTTTGGAACGGCGTGCGTTCTTCGCTGGCAGCATCGCGGCGTTTAAACGCGGTGGAAGAAGCGGCGTTACCGATCACCGAGCGCGACATCCCCATTAAACTTGTCGGCCTGATCAGTCTTGCCTGTTTGATTCCGCTCGTGGTTTTGCTCGTATTGTTCTTATCCGGCGGCCCGCTCGCTTCGCTGGTTGTTCCGCTCGTCATCGGCGCGGTGATTTACGTCGTGCTCGCCGGTTTTTTCGTTGCAGCGGCCTGCGGCTATATGGCCGGACTTATCGGCTCTTCCAATAGTCCCGTGTCGGGTCTTGCGATTCTCGCCGTTATCGGGGCGTCGCTGTTGCTCGTCGCGCTTGCCAAAAGTGCCGGCCTGAATGCAGCGGGCGCGCTCGTCGCCTACTCGCTGCTCGTCACGGCGGTGGTCCTTTGTATCGCGACGATTTCAAATGACAATTTGCAAGATCTCAAAACGGGGCAATTGGTCGGCGCTACGCCGTGGCGGCAGCAGGCGGCGCTCATTGTCGGCGTGATCTTCGGAGCGCTCGTCATACCGCCCATTTTGGATTTGCTCAATCACGCGTATGGTTTCGCGGGCTCACCGAACGTCACAGCCGCCGCGGCTTCTCAGGCATTAGCCGCGCCGCAGGCGACGCTAATCTCGGCGTTAGCACTCGGCGTTATCAAAGGGCAGATCGATTGGGGGCTGATCGGTCGCGGCGTGTTAATCGGCATTGCCGTGATCGTTATCGACGAAGCGCTGCGCCGCAGCGGCGGCGGAAGAAAGTTGCCGCCGCTTGCCGTCGGCTTAGGAATTTACCTTCCGGTCGGCACGATTTCTACGGTTGTAGTGGGAGCCGTACTCGGCGCGGTGTACAACCGATGGGTTGCAAATGGGCCGCACGCAAAGATGGCGCAACGCCTGGGGGTCTTGTTAGCATCGGGACTTATCGTCGGCGAGAGCCTATTCGGCGTTCTGCTCGCGGCGCTGATTTATTTTAGCCACAACCCAACGCCGCTTTCGCTCGTTAGCGATGCGTTTGCCGGCAACTCCGTCATTCTCGGGGGCGTGGCATTTCTCGCCGTTTTATACGCGCTGTATCGCTGGACCGGACGGCAAGCGGCACGTCCCTAGCGGATGTGCGAAATTGGTTGTCGATTCTTGCGGGGCCGGTTCGTCTTAGATGTACCAGCCAATAATCCCGAAGGAGAGAGACAATGCGATATGCTTGTTTGATTTACGTACCCCCAACCGATAACGCCCCCGCGGGGATGCTCGAAGAGTACGCAGCGCTCAGTAGCGATGCACAAAAAGCCGGCGTGATGACCGGCGGTGAGCAGCTGGCAAGACCGTCGTCGGCGACTACCGTGCGCGTGCGGGACGGCAAGCGCCTGCTCACGGACGGGCCGTTTGCAGAAACGAAGGAAGTGCTCGGCGGTTTTATGATTTTCGATTGCGATACCCTCGACGCTGCGGTGGAATGGGCGGCAAAAATTCCCAACGCGCGCGACGGCAGCATAGAAATCAGGCCGATCGTTGAGCGCGGAGCGTAGCCGGACAAATCTCGACCGCCTTTTTCGAAGCGAATCGTTTAAGGCGGTCGCGAGTCTCGCACGTGCGTTTAATGATTTCGAACGCGCTGAAGATGCCGTTCAAGACGCCTACGTCCGTGCGCTCGAGCAGTGGCGCGACCGCGGAATCCCGGACCGCCCGGAAGCGTGGATATACAAAACGGCGCGCAATTTTGCGATCGATCGTTTACGCCGGGAGAAAAATGCAAGTGAAAAATACCGGATTCTGGCGCGATTGCAGGACCTCGCGAACGCGGACACTCCGTTCGAAGAAGGACAGATGGACGACCGTCTCGCGATGATCTTTACGGCGACCCACCCGGCATTGAGCGAAGACACGCGTATCGTGCTTACCCTGCGCTTCGCTGCCGGGCTCACGGTGGGGGAAATTGCGAGCGCGCTACTCGTTGCCGAGACGGCGGTTGCGCAGCGACTGGTTCGTGCGAAGCGCAAGATTCGCGATGCGCACATTCCGTTTACCGTGCCCGCAAGTTCGGCGCTTCCGGAGCGGCTGGAAGATGTGTTGCGCATTCTGTATCTGATTTTCAACGAAGGCTATGCATCTTCAACCCATGCAAACCGCTTGCGCGTCGAGCTATGCGATGAGGCGCTGCGGCTGGCCGGCACGCTCGAATTGCTGATGCCGTCCGAACCGGAGGTCGGTGGCCTGCGGGCGCTTATGCTGTTTCACGACGCGCGCCGTTCGACGCGCGCGGATGAGAACGAAGTCCCCGTACTCTTGCAAGATCAAGACCGAACCAAATGGGATACGCGCAAGATTCTTGAGGGCGTCAACGTTTTAGAACGTGCCCTGCGCCATAACGGCGTCGGTCCCTATCAAATTGAAGCTGCGCTGGCGGGCGAACATGCGCGCGCCCAGCGTTGGGAGGATACGAACTGGTTTGCAATTCGTGCGTGGTACGACCGGCTACTTGCCATTGCGCCGTCGGCGATCGTTGCATTGAACCGCGCCGTCGCGATTGCGTACACCGATGGAAACGCCTGCGGGCTTGCCGCAATGGATGCGTTGGAGGCGAACGGTGGGCTCGAGCTTTACGCGCCATTTTACGGCGCGCGGGCGGAGCTGCTCGCCCGGCTAGAACGCAGTGAAGAGGCGGCCGGCCAATATCGCAAAGCGATGGACCTCACGCGTAGCGCCGCCGAACGGCGGCACTTCGAGAGCCGATTGCAAAAGCTGTCCTGCGGTTAACTCTTCGCGCGTAATCTTGCGCTAAAGTCAATTTTCCGTACGTTCGCGGAATTTCGGGTTGCACGGCGAAGTACAGAGGTTGCCCGAAATGCGATCGCTTTTAATCGAACCCGACCATGCGCGTCATGGCTTCCCCCCGTACCCCAAAGAGCCGGTCGCCGCCATGGTGATGCCGCCGTGCCGCGTTTACTATCCCCGGTATTACGATCTCACCCTGGAGCAGCGCGCATTCTACGTGTACTGGCGGCAGGAATACGAATCCAGGCACATTATTCCGGCGGACGCGACGTACCGCTTTCTGTATGCGTACGAGTTGGCGCAACGCGCCGAGACCGCCGCCCAGCTTGCCGAGTTGTGGACCGAACTGCGGGCCACCTATGCGCGACGCGACGCGATCACCCGCACGCTGTCGGCCTGGATCGTCGATCTGCGCCTGCAACAGCATCAGGTGATCTACGACGCAATCACGGAGACGATGTTCGATCATTCGCTCATGCTCGATCTCGCAATCGCGGCGCACGCCGCTCCTCACGCGCACATTTTGCTGCCGCTTTACAGCAAGCGCGGTGCGCTGCCGACCAGTGCTGCAAGCGCGCTCCTGGAGCGTTCGTCGTTGCTGGAGAAAATCGATACGTCACCGATTTTGGACGCCGCTTCGGGCGTGACGCCGACCTCGTTGCAGCGCGAACTCTTCATCAACGTTGGGGAGGCGCGTAGCGCGCTCGTGCGGTTTGGACCGCTGGCTGCGAAAATTCAATCGTACCGGCGGTCGGCATCGGTAACGGGCGCGATCGACGCGATCGTCGAGGCGATGCTGGAAATTATCGGACGGCGGGCGCCGATGCTCGCGCTCGTTCCAAGCGCGGACCCAGAACTTATCACGATCGCGGCGGTCCCCAAAATCGCCGGCGTTAAAGAGGCAATCGTGCGACGCGCCATCGCCGCTTTACCCGACCCCCATTCGCTCGAGGGCATATTTTGGTCGGCGGAATCCGTCTGGACGCGCGAATCGATTTTGCTGCTGCTGCTGGTTTTATGGGTGAGCGAAATAAAGCCGTACGTCGAGGGGCGCATCGCATTTGCGCGGGAACTGCGCGGTCACTACCAAGCGGCCGGTGAAGCGTTGGGCATGCACGTGACGATCGGCACGATGCGCCAAGCCTACTGGTCGCTCAGCCGCGGACAGCGCGCGTTGTGGCTCTTGGATCCTAGAGCGCAGGATGCCGCAGACGTGCGCAGCAATCTGACCGCCGCTCGATTTACAAAAAAAACGCAGCATTTATTCGCGGGATCGGCGGCCCGCGCGCAAGCGATCGCGATGTTTTCCGCACAAATCGCCAAACGTACGCACGTTTCCGTGAAACGCATCCACGAACTGTTATCCGAAATCACGCATACCGCTCCAAGCATGAGGATCTAGAATTTCCATGAACGTGACCGACCTTTCCATCATGAAGGCCTTAAAAATCGGCAAGGTGCCGAATGTGGGAACGCGCCATTTGTGCGTTGGACGCGATCTCGAATTGGCCGAATTCGGACGCGTTTTGGACTTCGTACGGGCCGGAGGATTTGAAACGCGTTTCTTGCGCGGCGATTACGGCTCCGGAAAAACGTTCATGTGCAGCGTCGTTCGAGAACTCGCGTTCGAGCGGCAGATGATCGTATCGATCATCAATCTCAGCCGCGAAGTGCCGTTCGGCAAACGCGATTTGGTATTGAGCGAAATTCTACGCGGTTTGCGCACACCGCAATCCGGAAATACCGGCGCTTTGGATGAAATAATTCAACAGTGGTTCGGGAAATACGATCCCGGCACGCCACTGGGCGAGAACGTCGCGCTGGAGGGCGCCATCAAAACCGTGTCGACCGGTGATGCGGGTCTTGCGATGGCGCTGCGTGCCTACTACCGCGCGTACTGCGACGGCAACGATGCGCTCATGGGGGGCGCACTCGATTGGTTGCGCGGGGAGAGCGTGCCGGCCGACGTGCGCTCTGCGCTCCGGGTAGTTGGAAAGTTGAACGCGGAGGGTGCTTTCCGCCGGCTGCGGGGCGTCTGCGCGCTGATGCGGGACGCGGGATACCCCGGGCTCGTGATCCTCATCGACGAGGTGGAATCCGTAATGCGGCTCGCCAAACCGCAGCGCGACGCCGCCTATACGTCGATGCGCGAATTGATCGACGTTGGAAGCGACGAGTTTCCCTACTGCTTTTTGCTGTTTGCGGGCACGCAGCTCTTTTTCGAAGACGAGTTCAAGGGCGTTGCATCCTATCAGGCGCTTTTCCAGCGCATCCGCTCGCAGCAGGTGGGCAGCGGGCGCGATCTGCGCCAACCGATCGTCCGGCTTGAAGAGTTTAACGAAGATGCCCTGTGGGACGTATCGCTGCGGGTGCGCGAACTGCATGCGTCTGCATACGAGTGGGTAGCGGCAACCCGTTTCACAGATGCGGATCTGCAAGGATTTATTCGTACGGCGGGCGCAAAGTTCGGCCAAATCCGGCAGAAGCCGCGCGCCTATCTTAAAGCCCTCGTGGACATGCTCGATGCGCGCCAGCAGCACCTCGAGGTTGCCGGCGACAAATTGATCGAGCATGCTGCGGCGGTCGAACGCGAAGACGCGCACCTCGACGATACCTTCGTGGAAGCGGTGGCGTGAGTTACGACCGCCTGGCGCACGGCGTTCAGCGGTGGATCGATAGTCACTACTGGAACGAGTGGACGCCCATCCAGTCCAAAGCGATACCTAAGATCCTGGACGGTAACGGCGCGCTGATCGTCGCGCCGACTGCGAGCGGCAAAACCGAAGCGGCGATTCTGCCCATGATTTCGGAAATATCGCGGTTACATTTGCCGCCGATTGCGTTGCTGTATATTTCGCCGCTTCGCGCCCTGATCAACGATCAAACGCGGCGCGCGCAGACACTGCTCGAGGAAAACGGCCTCGATGTGGGTTGGTGGCATAGCGATCTCGGGCCCGCGCAGCGAAAAAAGATGATGCTGGCTCCCCCGCATGCGCTGTTTACGACGCCCGAATCGGTCGAAGTCATGCTCAGCTCCGACGGATACGGGCACGGTGCGTTTTTGGGCAACGTGCACTTTGTTCTGATCGATGAAATCCACGCGTTTGCCGTCGACGACCGCGGCGCGCAACTCATGTCGCTGCTGGCCCGGCTCGAACTGGAAAAGAAGACGCCGATGACACGCGTCGCGCTCAGCGCTACCGTGACGAACCCCGAGGGCATCGTGGAATGGATGCGGTCGTCAAATCCGCTCGCACCGGCGATTCCGATTTTGCACGACGACACGGCGCGCGTTCGACGGATCGGCGTCGGTTTTTTGGAGCAGGGCGACGATCCCGATAAACAAACGGGAGACGAACAGCGCAAGCTCGTTGCGATGTTGCGCAAACACGTCGAAGGCAAGCGCGCAATCGTGTTCGTCAATTCGCGCGCCGAGGCGGAGAAGCTGACGTTTCTCTTGCGCGAGACCGAGATACCGGCCATGGTGCACCACGGTTCCATCCATAAGGAAGAGCGGGCGCGGGTGGAAGCCCATTTCCGGATTGAAGGTCCCAAGGTGATCGTCGCGACGAGCACGCTCGAACTCGGCATCGACATCGGCGATCTGGATCTTATCGTGCAACTGGGTGCGCCGCATACGGCATCATCGCTTTTACAACGGCTCGGACGTTCGGGCCGTCGGGGAGATGCGCAGTCGGTCTGCATTATGTATGCCCACTCGGTTGACGAGTTGCCGGTCGCGCTTGCCGTTGGCGAGTTGGCATTGTCGGGTGACGTCGAAGAACTCATTCCGAACACGGCGGCTCTGCATATCCTCTTTCACCAAGTCCTGCAGTTCTTACGCGAACGGATGCGGGCAGACGAAGATGAAATCAGCCGGGTCCTTTTGACCGCAGGCTCTTTTCGCGACATTACGCAGCGCGAATACAGCGACCTGATCGCCGACATGCTCAGCGACGGCTTTCTGCAGCGCGAACGCGACTGGCTGACGCTGGGTCCGCAGACCGAAAGGCACTTCGGTCGCATGAACTATCGCGATTTTTACGCGGTCTTTGAAACGGACACCGAATGGACGGTTCGCACGGATCAGGAGACCATCGGGACGATCGACCGGCGGTATCCGATTTCGCGCGACCGCGACACCTACTTAATTCTAGCCGGACGTTCGTGGCGCGTACGCAATATCGATGAAGCGCATTTGGTTCTTATCGTCGAGCCAGCAAAACGCGTCGCCGTTCCCAAGTGGCACAGCCTTGGGCCCGGCCCATCTTTCGAGGTAATGCAACGCGCGTTTGCTATCATCTGCGGGCAAAGCGGCGTTCTCGAGACTCCGGCGCTTACAAAATTGCTTGCGGCCGAACGCGAGGATGCAAGGCTGCAAGGCTACGAGGAGCAAACGATCCGTTTTGAGACCGGCGCCGAAGAAACGTCGATCGTGACCTATTTCGGAAGTACGCTCAACCAATACGTTGCGATGCTGCTGCTCGGCGAGACGGAACTCGATCGCCTGCGCGCGACGCCGACGATGATCCGCTTTCGCGGTGCCTCAATCGACAAAGTCATGCAACGGCTCGTGGCGCTTCTCGCCGATCCGGTGCGGCGCAGGGCTGCGCTGGATGCGGCGCTTCCGCACATTACCCAAGTGCAAGTCGGGCGCTTCTGGCCGATGTTCGGCGCGACGACTCGCGGGCATGTGTTGCGCAGATTTTTCCGGAATGCCGAACCCTACATGGAGCGCATCGGCCACATGGCCGTCATCAAGTCATAAAGGTGCAGATTATTGGAAGAAATTAGACTCGCAACACCGGCGGATGCGCCATCGCTTGCGCCTCTATTTGCTGCGTATCGCGCATTTTTCACGGGAAGGACTAATCTGCGGGAGTCGCGCGATTTTCTTGCGGAGCGGCTCGCCAAAGCGCAGAGTGTCGTAGCGCTAGCGGAGCAAGATGGGGCGGTCCGCGGGTTTGCGCAACTCTATCCGTTGTTTTCTTCCTGGTATGCCAAACGGATTTGGTTTTTGAGCGATCTCTACGTGAGCGAGCCGGCTCGGGGCAAAGGCCTTGCAAAGCGGATTATCGGGCACGTAAAACCTTCGCGAATGAAACCGGCGCGGGTAGCGTGATGGTTGAATTACCGAAGGCCGAGCCCCACTTGTACACGTTTTATGAGGCGCTCGGTTTTCACCGGGACACCGTTTTTGATCTCGCCCGGTACCATCCGCAGAAAGGTGACTAATATTTCATCCGTAGATAGGTTTCGTGCATTGCACGGTTCGACAAAAATTCTCATGATTCCAAATGCGTGGGACGCCGCAAGTGCCGCGATCGTGAAGTCGGTGGGCGCGCAAGCGATCGCGACTACCAGCGCCGGCCTCGCGTGGTCGTGCGGATACGCCGACGGCGACGTTCTTCCGCGCAACAAATTGTTGCTCGCCGTCGAGGCAATCTGCCGCGTTGCCGGGGATCTTCCCGTTAGCGTCGACTTGGAGGGCGGTTACTCCGGCGATCCTACGGCGGTGGCCGATCTCGTTTCCGAACTCGCAACCCTTGGCGTTGCCGGCATCAATCTCGAAGATGGCACCGAGGCGCCCGAGAAACTCGTTGCAAAAATTCAAGCGATCAAGCGCGGGATGCCGGTGTTTGTGAACGCCCGGACCGACCTCTATCTGCTGGGCCGTGCGACGGGGGATGCGGGCATACGCGATTCGGTCGAACGCGGAAAGCGCTACATGCAAGCCGGGGCGGATGGATTCTTCGTACCGGCGGTCGATGAGAACGAGGCGATACGGCGCATTGCCGAAGGCGTCTCACTGCCGCTCAACGTCCTTGCGGTACCCGGCCTCGCACCCGCAAGCGAGCTTTTCGCACTCGGCGTGCGGCGCATGAGCGCGGGTTCGCTGCTTTCCAAACTCGCGTTCGGCAGCACGCGCCGGGCTGCGGAGGCGTTCTTGCAACCCGATCCCGCGCCGTGGTTATTTAAAGAAGTGCAGATGGAGTACGGCGAGATGAACGCGCTCCTCGCGACGCCGCAGTAAAAGGAAGAAAGAAATGCCGACAGATTTCCGGGATGGAAAAACGTTTCCCCGTCGCGGGCGGGATCCGCTGGGAGAGTATTTATGGCTCGCACGCGTGTTTGATAAAGCGCGCGCGTCTGCGAACGGGACGATCTTTGATTATATCTATCCGTGTCCGATGGACCAGGGCGTATTCGAACGCTGGGGTATCAGTCCGGCCGTTTTCGATCGTGCGATTGCAGAGAATGCAAGCGACGACACCATTCTAAAGTGGGTGCAAGGTAAGGTGTCCGCGCAAGCGCGCGAAGCCGCCAATACCTGGCTGCTCGAGGAGAAGAGAGAAAACCTCGACCGTCAGGACGGCGAAGAAGTTTTGGTTCGATGAGATGTTTTTTCTTGCGGCACGGTCAGGCATTCGACCCATCGGAGTGGCGCGGATCGGATTTCGACCGTCCGCTAACGCCTGGCGGATGCGAGCGAATGGCGCGCGAAGCTAAAACGATCGCGCGGTTGGGCGTCGATCCGGATGCCATCGTATGCAGCCCGCTCGCGCGCGCACGACAAACGGCGTGCATCGTTGCCAAAGGATTGCACCGCTCCAAAAATATTATCGAAGATCCGCGCTTGGGTGCCGCGTTCGATGCCGAGGCGTTTCGGGCCGTCCTAAACGAGCATGCGGACGCAAAATCGTTGATGTTCGTCGGCCACGAGCCGGGCATGGGCCAAACCGTGCAATCGTTAACCGGCGCGCGAGTGGAATTTAAAAAAGGAGCGCTCGCATGTGTGGAAGTGTCCGCGGATGCCCGCGCCGGTACGCTACTGTTCTTATTGCCGCCCAAAGCACTTGCTTTGAAAACGAATTAGCGTGTCCGAATCTGCGGTCGTCGTCATGGGTTTCCCGAGCGATTGCAACTCTTCGTACCTGCGCGGCCCGGCGAAGGCGCCGGAACTTATCCGGCGCGCAATCGCAAACGAAGGCGCTAACCCGTTCTCCGAATCGGAGCTCAATTTAGAAACGCCCGGTGTGTACGTCGATCTCGGCGATGTAACGATGGCCGAAAACGAAACCGACCTAGCCACGATCGAGGATGCCGTTGAGCGGCAGCTTCGAGCGGGAAAGCGTGTGCTTTCCTACGGCGGCGATCATTTGTCACGTACCCGATTATCCGCGCGTACGCGCAAGCGTATCCTGGTTTGAGTATCGTGCACTTCGATGCGCATCCCGACATCTATCCGGTTTTCCAGGGGAACCGGCTTTCGCACGCTTGTCCGTTCGCACGGATTCTCGAAGACACGCCGGTGAAAAGCCTCACGCAAATCGGCATCCGCACGATGTCTCTCAAACAGCGCGAAATGGTAGAGCGTTATGGGGTTACGTCCTTTCGGCCGTCCCAACTCGACGCCGCCTTGCGAAGCCTTCCGGACGGTCCGGTCTACGTGTCGTTGGATATGGATGGTCTCGATCCGGCATTCGCGCCCGGCGTTTCGCATCGCGAGCCGGGGGGATTGACGGTCCGCGAGATTTTAGAGATTGTAGAGAAGATTCCGGGTACGCTCGTAGGCGCGGATATCGTCGAGTACAATCCGGATGAAGATGTGCGCGAGATGACGGCGGGAGTAGCCGCGAAATTTGCCAAGGAGTTTATCGCGCGCATGTATGCGGACGCGACGCAAGTAGTCACGGTTTAAAGAGGACGATCCAATGTGCAGAAATATTAAAACGCTCCATAATTTCGCTCCGCCGGCGACCGGCGATGAGATTCGCGCCTCGGCGCTGCAATTTGTGCGGAAACTCAGCGGATTCACACATCCCTCGGCAGCGAACGAACGCGCATTCGATACAGCCGTCGATGAGGTAACGCACGTGGCCACACACCTGCTCGAATCGCTCGTCACCAATGCGCCGCCGCGCGACCGGGTTGTCGAAGCGGCAAAAGCGCGCGATCGGGCGAAAGTGCGCTACCAAACTCCTGCGGCGGTGCGGTCCTAGCCGCAGCTCACGCGACGAACGCGCCCGTGCCGGTCGAGCTCGACGTTGATCCGGCCGAACATGAATTCCATCGTGTAGATTCGTCCGGGAAGCAACTCGCGAACGGTGCGTGCATTTGCAGCTTTGCGGACGCGCTCGCCGAGCGACGTTGTGTAGTGTTTCCCGATCGCAAAACCGGTAGCGGATGCATTGCAATCGACGGAAGCGAGCGCGAGCGAGAGTGCTATTGTCAACATTCAATCACCTCCGTTGCTGGTCTGTACGGCTTTAACGAAAGACCCATCCGAAAGGTTGCCGGGAACGAGCGCATGCCCGGCCACTACTCACAGGTAGGATGATCGATTCGATTTGAATAAGGCCTTTGCATCCGCATTTCAGGAACCTACTGCGCAGGACGCCGCCCCGGGTATCACTGTCGCACAACAACAGTACAGTAAGGAGAGAACCATGGCAACTACGACGCAGACCAAGGTCAGCCAATTTACGCCGTATATTTTTTTCTACGGCCGGTGTGAAGAGGCGCTCGACTTCTACAAATCCGTGTTCGGCGGAAGCTACGAGGCGATGCGTAATAGCGACGCTCCGGCAGCCGCTCAGGCGCCGCCGGGTTCGGCGGATAAAATCATGCATGCAACGTTTACCGCTCCCGGCATCACGTTTCTGGCCTCGGACGGAGGTCAAACCAAAACCATCGATCCTGAAGCGACAAATGTGTGTCTGAGTCTCACCGCGGCCGACGACGCCGAGGGTGAACGTCTGTTCAAGGCCCTGTCCGAAGGCGGCAGCGTCGTCGTAAAGTTCGGTGACGCGTTTTGGGGCGGGAAGTTTGGTGAGGTGACCGACCGCTTCGGAAACGGCTGGATGATCACAACGTCTACCGGTCAATAGGTTTTCGTTCTCTTGCGAGCGGCACGGTTTTCGTGCCGCTCGCAAACTTTCTGCCACCGTTCGAATCGACGGCCACGATACTTCATGCAAATCTGAATTATCCATCCGTTACAATGAGCGCATGAACGCCATAACGCCGCTCTCCGCAGTCACCGCGGGCAACCCCTATCCCTACTATGCCGCGCTTGTTGCCGAAAAACCACTGTATTTCGATGCTGCGCTTGGGATGTGGGTTGCATCGAGCGCGCGCGCGGTGGAAGACGTTCTCGTGAACGAACGTTTGCACACTCGCCCGGCTGCCCAACCCGTACCGCCTGCACTCGCGGGTACGCCACCAGGAAGCGTATTCTCGCGATTGATTCGCATGACGGATGGAGAAGCTGCTGCGAATACGAGGAGCGCAGTCGTGGCTGCGCTGCGCACGCTCGACGTCCGGTCGGTCGCGGCCGCTGCGCAAACATCCGTCCAATCACTGATGCATGACCGCTTCCGCGACGATCCGAAAACTCTGCCGGATATGCTCTTCGCATTGCCCGCACTCACGCTGGCAACGTTGTTCGGATTTTCTCGCCGGGCCAGGGAGAACGCAGACCGATGGACGGGTGGCTTCGTGCGGGCGATCGCCGCGCATGCTTCGGACGCCGACATCGCGGCCGGTGCAGCGGCAACGGCGTCGATGGAAGAAGCACTGCGCGCGGCGCTTGGCGATGACGCCGAACCCCGAATGCTCTATGCTATCCTTCTCGCCGAGTGCCGCGCGCGTCAGGTCGACGATGCCGGCGCGGCGGCAAATGCCATCGGATTACTCTTTCAAAGTTACGACGCGACGGCCGGTTTGATCGGCAACACGCTCAAACACCTCGCCACTGGCGAATCATGCAAACCGCGAGGCGGCGAGAGCGCGCTAGCAGATATGATTGCAGAAGTCGCCCGTTATGATTCGCCCGTACAAAATACGCGCCGCTACGCGAGTGCCGGCGCGCAAGTTTTGGGAGAAACGATTCGCGAAGGCGAGGCAGTGCTCGTGGTGCTCGCGGCCGCGAACCGCGATCCGCTTGCGAATCCGGATCCCGGCCGGTTTGATGGCAACCGTGAGGATCGCCGCACGTACACCTTCGGGCTGGGAGCACATGCGTGTCCGGGCGCCATGATCGCGGCCACGATCGCGCGAGTTGCCGTCGCTACTCTATTAGAGAATGGGATCCAACTGGATTTGCTCTTAAATACAGGTTACGTGCCGTCTTCGAATGTCCGCATTCCGGATTTTCGAGGGCTTATTGCGGAATGAATGCCGCGTTCAATATAATGTGGCCGATGATGAACGCGAACGTGATGCCGAAGACCATGACGTGCCAGCGGCGCAAAAGTAACCGGTACGTTCCTGGAGAGGTTAGATTCGATCCGAGAAACGCTTGAAAGCCTAAACCGCATAACGCAAGCGTGGCCAGCCAAATACCGGTTGAATTTGCGCCGGCCATTCTGCCGATCGTAAGTGTGAAGTGCGTCACCGCCAGAATGAGCGCGCCGTATCCCACGATGACGTGCGGCCGCATCCGTCGAATCAACGATCCCTTTGCGAAGCGCCGTAGGAACCACCCTATAATTGCTGCGAGCGGGACGAGCCCGAGCGCTGCCCATGCGGTGAGTGCTGCTGCGCTCAACCTTACTTCACCTTGAGGTAACCGGTAAGGACGACGATCTTTTTGATGTCTGCTTTTCCGCGCGCCGTCGAAACCCCGTCCACGAAAAGAACGGCTCCGCGAACTACGTCGCGCGCGGATCCCATGACGACCGGTGTGCCCTCGGCGAAGAAGAGTTCGACGTTAGGGCCGGTTGCGTTATACTGGCTATCGGTCTCGCGTTCGAGGACGCGCGCTTTAAGCGTCGTTCGGTTAACCGTCGACACGCGAACTACGATCTTCACCGGTTGACCCGGACGTGCAGCCGCATATCCTCGCAGAGTCATCGGCACCGGTGGCCCCATCATCTGCGCAGAGACTGGAAAAATGGTAGCTAGAAGGGCGCCGGCGGCTGCGAACGCCGGCAGTAAATGGCGATGTTTCATGGTGTCCATAATAGCGTTTTAGCGTGCCGCAGCGAGCACGAAAATACACGAACTTGCTTCAAATTGAAGTAAAGCGGCGGCCCGTGACCGGCGTGAACCGCCCAATCTCGCCTACACTCTACAATGTGTTTCTGACCAGATTCGCTCTGCGAAACCCAATTGCCATTACGCTCTTTTATGCGTGCATCGTGTGTGTCGGCCTGCTCGCCGTTATCCGCATGGGACGCAGTGTGCTACCACCGGTTGCGCTTCCCGTCGTGACGATTTCGGCTCCCTATCCGGGTGCCGGTGCTAAGGAGGTCGAGCGCCTGGTGATCGAACCGATCGAAGATCAACTCGACGGGTTGCCGGATCTCGATCGCGTTTCGGCATCGGCGCAAAACGGCATCGCGTTCATTTCCGTGCGCTTTCGGTTTGGGAGCAATCTCGATGTTGCGCGCACGAACGTGCAGCAATCTCTAGATGCGGCACGTTCAAATATGCCGGCGGATCTCGTACCGCCGGTCGTTTCGCGTAACGATCCATCGCAAGCGCCGGTTATCGAGGAATCAGTGTCTTCCGCGATGTTGTCTATGCAAACGCTATCGGACCTGGTCGATCGTCAGATCCTTCCCCGTTTACGTGCGGCATCCGGAGTCGGCAGCGTTTTAACGGTGGGGACGCGAGCGCGGCAATTCACGGTAATTCCCGATTCTGCAGCCATGAACGCGCTCGGATTAACGGCATTGGACGTGTTCGCCGCGACGTCGCGCAGCAATGCCATATTGCCTGGTGGGCGATTTCGTTCGCCGCTCCAGGATGCGGCGGTCGGAATCGACGCAGCGGCCTTATCTACAGCCTCACTCCGCCAAGTCCCGGTCACGGCTGGAGGGGCGCAAGGGGTATCGCTGGGTGAACTCGCTCGCGTGTCTGACGGTTACGCAGATCAAGACGTGCTTTCTCGAGTCGATGGTGACGCCGGAGTTGTCTTGTACGTGGCCCATCGCCAGAGTACGGATTCATTGCAAACGATTGCAGCAGTGCGAAAAACGTTTGCACGGCTGGCCAAGCAGTATCCGCTCGTGAGGTTTCAGACGCTGTGGACTGATGCCCCGTACACCAACGCTGCGGTCGCCGGTGTTTTGCAGACCCTTGGCGAGGGTATCGTGCTGACGGTGCTCGTCATGGTGTTCTTTTTACACGCGTGGCGAAGTGCAGCAATCGCCGCCGTCGCCATCCCGACGTCGCTATGCGCGGCATTTAGCGCGATGTGGCTTGCCGGGTTCACCATGAACGTACTCTCGCTGATGGGGTTGTCGTTGACCATCGGCATCCTGGTCGACGACTCGATCGTGATCATCGAGGCCATCGCGCGCAATGCGCGTCAAATTGGTTCCGCAGAAGAAGCAGCTCTTGCAGGGAGGCGCGAACTGGGCGGCGCCGCGATTGCGATCACTCTAGTCGACGTTGCCGTGTTTTTGCCGATCGCCTTGACGAGCGGCATCGTCGGTGAATTCATGCGCGAATTCGGGATGGTTATCGTATTCGCGACGGCATTTTCGCTGTTGGTCTCACTCACGCTCACGCCGCTGCTCGCAGCACGGTGGGCGCTTCGAGCGAGCCGCACGCCCTTGAAAACCCAGGCAAAATCTTTTCCTTGGATGTTCCGCACGCGTCCGGCGCTACGCGTGATGCAGACGTGGCATTACGCTATCGAACGCTTTAATAATTGGGAAGAGTGCGCGGCTCGAGCGTATGCGAACGTCTGGCTCGCTGCGGCTCTGCGTCGTGGCCGGGCGATCGGCTGGGGCGCGACGGCGCTGTGCGTTCTTGCGCTCGTGCCGGTGTTCGATGGAGGAATCCCGACCGAATTCTCGCCATCGACAAACAAGGGCATCGTGACGGTCGATCTTGCGTTTCCGCCGGGCACGCCTCTGGCAAAGACGGATTCGGGATCGAGACGGATCGCTGCGGTGATGCTGGACGACGTGTCGATCAAGCACGTCGTCACCACCGCCGGACGAGCGTTTAATGGCACGAGTGAGGTTTTTGCAAGCAATATCGGCGAGGTCGGCCTCATATTGGCCGATCCAACATCGTCGGGCGACCGCGCCGTAGCACTCGTCAAGGCGCTGCAACCTCTGGTTCCCGACGCCACGCTTGCCGGCGGCGGAAAAGGTATGGGCGGTACGGCGCAAGTCGGCTATAGTATTGCCGGCGACGATGAGGTTATCGATGCGGTCGCATCCCGGTTGGCGTTCGCGCTTCGGCGCAATCCTTTTGCAACCGATGTGAGAACGAGCGACGGCGGCCTCGAGCCTCGCCTTCAAATTTCGGTTGATTCGCGGAAAGCCGTCATGCTGGACGTGAAGCCTGACGATGCCGCGCAAACGGCTCGCATCGCAACCGGCGGCGCACTTGCCTATCGTGCTCGTTTGTCGTCGGGACTCGTGGACGTCATCGTTCGCGCAAACGGAGGTGAGC